>JBGTHI010000718.1:0-3207 GCA_041746295.1 Myxococcaceae bacterium | reverse complement strand
TCGTTCAGCCAGAGGTCATCGGCGTTGAGCCCGCGCGCCAGGTCGATCACTGCTCCGCTCAAACCTCCTGCCCGCTGGATCGTTTCCAGCTCCAGCTCGGTTCCGGTCTCGTCTACCAGCGACTCCAACAAAGCTGGCGGCGTCCGGGAGGCCGCCAGCTCTTCCCAGTGGGTCTGAAGATTCTCGAGTCCTCCGGGGTTCCGCAGCTCCCTGGCGATGGGGCCGCGGCCGGAGAGCACCACCCGCACCGCGTGGCCGTCCCGGCCGGCACAGCTCTGGAGCTTTGCCGCAAAAAGCGCGTTCAGCTCATCCAGGGTTTCGAGCTCACCGATCTCCAGCTCAAGCCGGTGCCACCGCACCGAGTCGGTGGGAACGAAGGTCGGTTCCGCCTTGAAATCCCGGACCTGGACCAGGAAGCAGCCGCGCTCGCCCATCTCATGGATGTGTCTGCCCTGGGTATTGCCCGGGTAGACCGCAAGCCCGCCTCCCGGCAGCTCCAGCTCGGCGCGGGTGTGGACGTGGCCCAGCGCCCAATAGTCGAGGCCGGCCGCGGCGAGATCGGAGAGCGTGCAGGGGGCGTAGTTGGCGTGGCTTCCGACCCCTCCGACGTTGGCATGGAGCAGCCCCACCGTGAATTGCGGCCCTACCCGCGCGAATCGCTGCGCGAGATTCTCGGTGACCCGCTCCTCCGGATAGGAAATGCCCTGCACCCGGCAGAGCAGATGCGGCCCGCGCATCACCTCCACCTCTTCCCACTCCGGTCCGAACACCTTGACCGAGGTGGGCCAGCGCAGATCGCCTCCTGGCACCAGGGGATCGTGGTTGCCATGGACGATGAAGGTCCGGATGCTGGCGCGCTCCAGCTCCAGCAGCCCCTGGTGCAACACCAGCCTGGCGCGGACCGATCGGTCCCGCGCGTCGAACAGGTCTCCGGCCAGCAGCAGGAAATCGACCTGCTCGCGCAGGCAGAGCGCCACGACCCGCCGAAAGGCGGACACCGTCGATTCGCGGAAGACGGGGCCCAGGCGCGAGTTGGCCGCCACACCTCTAAACGGGCTGTCGAGGTGGAGATCGGCGGCGTGCACGAACTTGAAGTCCATGCGGGCCTTATAGCGTTGAGGGGCGACATTCGAGCCCGGGCCGGCTAAGACCCGAGCCGAACGTGATTCGCGAGGCCTTCCAGGATCTAAACCGGGTACGGCAGATCGCGGTGATCGCCGCGCGCCACGGCTTTGCCGACCTGCTGGACCGCTCGGGCGTGTGGCGGATGGTCGGACGCGCCGAAGCGGTAGAGATCTCCCCCGAGCTGCGGCGCGAGACCGCCGCCCGCCGCTTCCGGATGCTGCTCGGCGATCTGGGTCCCACCTTCGTCAAGCTGGGCCAGATCCTCTCGACCCGCGCCGACCTGCTTCCCTCCGAGCTGATCGAAGAGCTCACCACGCTACAAGACAACGTCCCCCCCATCCCGCTCGAGCAGATCCACGCTGAGATCCGAAGCTCCCTGGGCAAGGATCCCGCCGAGCTGTTCCGATCGATCGACCCGAGCCCCCTGGCCGCCGCTTCGATCGCGCAGGTCCACCGGGCGGTGACCCTGGGCGGCGAAGAGGTGGTGATCAAGGTCCAGCGCCCGGGGATCGCCGAGCAGATCCGCTCCGACCTTTCCGTGCTCCGGACGGTGGCCAAGCTGTTGGAAGCGGTGGTGGAGGAGACCGGCATCTATACCCCCAGCGGCATCATTGACGAGTTCGACCGGGCCATTCACGAGGAGCTCGACTTCTACCTGGAAGCGGCCAACATCCGCGCCTTCCTCCAGAGCAACCGCGACCGCCCGCAGATCCGGGTACCCGAGGTTTATGACACCCTCTCCAGCCGGAGCGTCCTCACCCTGCAGTACCTTCCCGGGGTGAAGATCAGCCAGGCGCAGCTCACTGAGCCACAGCGGGCGGAGGCGGCAAGGGCGATCGTGGAGGAGTGCTTCCGACAGCTCTTCAACGATGGTCTGTTTCACGGCGACCCCCATCCCGGCAACGTGCTGGTGCTTGACGCGCAGGCTCCGAATGACGCCAAGGGGCCGGTGTTGGGCCTGATCGATTTCGGGCTGGTGGGTCGGATCACCCCGCAGATGAAAGAGACGCTGGTGATGTTGATCCTGGCGATCTCGCTGCGGGATGCCAGCTCGGTGGCGCGGCTCCTCTACCGCATCGGCGATCCCGACAGCCGCGCCCAGCTCACCGCCTTCCGCGGCGATATCGAGATTTTGCTCAACCGCTACGTCCCCTCCAGCCTGGGCGACGTTAGCGCACGCAACCTGCTCGCAGACCTCTTCAATTTGGCGGTGCGCTACCGGATCCGCGTTCCAAAGGAGTACGCGATCCTCTCCCGGGCGGCAGTCTCGGTAGAGGGGATCCTCCGGACGTTGCACCCGAACATGACGATGTCGGAGATGGTGCTGCCGCACGCTCGCCAGCTGCTGATGGGCTGGTACAACCCGGAGGATCTCCAGGCCAGCCTGATGCGCGGGCTCTTGCGCTTCCAGGGGTTGGCCAATGATCTGCCGACCCAACTGTCGCAGATCCTCCTGGACCTGGAAGCCGGAAAGTTCACCGTCACGGTCAGGGCGGAAGGGCTTGAGCGGATTCACTCCTCCCTCCGCAGCGTGGCGGCGGTGGTGTTCGCGGGCCTATGCGCCTGCGGGCTGATCGTGGGCGCCTTCATCGCCTTCTCACGGCAGAGCTGGAACATTCGTGGCATTCCGATCCTGGGCCTCTTCGGAGTGGTCTCGGTCGCGATGCTGATCGGGGCGGTCACCACCTGGTACCTGTTTGGCGGCCTATGGACCAAGATCCGGCTGAGCAGATGGTTCTCGCGGGCGCTGAGTCGATAAGCCGGGACAGGTAGCTCCTCGATCTCTTGGCTCTTGGGTCGGGATGAGCGCTCGCGAGAAGCCTCTATGGGAAGGCGGGGTGGGTGCCGCGGACGGCAGGGACGGTTTGCCACGCATGAAGTTGCTACCTTTCCTAAAGGCCCCTGCTCAACGAACGAACGCTCCAACGGGTGGGTCTCTGCTCGACCTTCATGAAGTCGATCTAGCGAGCCAGCATCGACAAAAAAGCCCGCAGCCCCTCCAGGGCGATGGTGTGTCCACCCTGGAACGGCACGAAATCCACCTGCACGCCCCCCTCCTCCAGCAGCTCGCGCAGCGCTTCG
>JBGTHI010000717.1:0-1760 GCA_041746295.1 Myxococcaceae bacterium | reverse complement strand
CGATGCCGAGGACGAGCTCCACGACGCCGAGTATCGCGATGATGCCGAGAATGATTCCTATCACGGTGAGCCAGCGCGGGAGGCGGCGTCCTTCGGAGTTGAGCACGAGTCCGATGAGGGGGATGGTCGCCACCGTCGTGACGTGCAGTATCCCCATGATCAGCAGCAGGATCCCCAGCCGCACAGCGGCCGCTTCGAGCTGGCCGCCGACACCGCCGGCAATGATGGACCCGGTTGGCACCTCGATGGTTGCGACGAGATACCCGGCGAACACCAGGTAGTAGGCGACGTCGAGGAGCCGCAGCAGGCTGTTGTCAAGTGCACGACCGAGGATGCTCTGGACATAGTGATTTCCGAATCTCCGGATGCCGGGGCCCATGGCCGCCACCAACACCCCGCCTGCCGCCAGCTCGAGAGCTTCCATGACCCAAGGGGTCACGCGCCCGTCGTTCATGGCGACCGCGCCAAGTCCGATCAGCACCACCAGCGCAGCGACGGTTCCGACCAACACGACCCGCACCCTGGTGCGGTGTGCCTTGTCGGCTTCGATCGAGTCATGGACTCTGGCCCACAGATCCAGCGGGGGTTCCATCTGATCCACGGCATGGAAGGCGGCCTGCAAGCGGTTCTCTGTGGTCATCTAGGGCTCTCTAAACGACCCTGCAGGCCGGCCATCGCCCGCCGGCAGTGGGTCTTGACGGAGTTCGGTGAGATGCCGAGCGTGTCTGCGATCTCGCGCTCTGACAGCTCCATGTAGTAGCGGAGCACCAAACACTCGCGTTGGCGGGCAGGAAGGTCGCCGAGGGCACTGATCACCTCACGGGTGGTCTCGAGTGCCAGGGCCTCGTCTTCAGGCTCCGGAGGCTGACCGACACTCGACTCGCTGGAGCGATGGCGCAGCGACATCAATCCGCGACGGTTGTGGTCGCGGGCCAGGTTCAGAACTATCGAACGGAGATATGGAGCGGCCTTGGCAGGGTCGGCGATACGGGAGGCCGAGCGATACAGACGGATGAAGGCCTCCTGCACGATGTCTTCGGCAGAGTTCCGATCCTCGGTGAAGATGCGGGCGAGTCGCAACACTGCAGCTCCCTCCTCCGTGTACAACCTGGCGACGAGCGCGTCAGGAGTCTCTCGACTCTGCCGCAGTGTCGCTGCATCCGCTCCCGCGATCATTGCTCCCCGTCGGACATGGCGGGTGGCCGACGACCGGCCACCCCCCACCCGTAGCCTTCAGTTGAGAGCGACGCAGGCCAGCCGGATGGACGTGTCTGCCGGGTTGTGCACCACAACCGACATCGCCTCCGGGCGGGCCCAGTAGCCATGGATTGCCGCACCGAGGCCGACGCCCACAGCGTTGCTGTGGACGACCGGCCAGATCTCGTTGACCGAGTCGACTGGTCCGCCAACAAGGTTCTGGTAGTGGCTGCCGCCAGCCGGCGTGTTCGAGCACGGTGCGTTGTGCACGTGCGTTGGGTAGGTCGTGTCAGCCGCCAGGCCCCGCAGGTGAACCACGACTGCGGTGCCGCCGCCGCCGCGGGTGGTCCGAACCATGGTGACCGTGCCGGTGATGTTGTAGCCGAGATCGACCCCACCGGGCAGGGTCACGAACGTCCCGGTCGTGGTCTGAGCCTCAGCCCCTAGAGCGGGGAGCGTTAGAGCGGTAGCAGTGGCGACCACTGCGATCAGTGTCAAGAGTCGGCGCATGTTGGGTGTCGTTCTCCTCGGGTTTGTGCCGGTGTCTGCCCCGGCAGGTGTCG
>JBGTHI010000716.1:0-2365 GCA_041746295.1 Myxococcaceae bacterium | reverse complement strand
CGTTGTCGCTGCCCATCTTGGCGCCGCCGAGCCCCCACCCGCCCATGCCGAACACGGTGAGGCCCCAGCCCTTGCTGGACGTGCCTTCGCCGGTGAAGCTCGCGATGATCTCGCCCGTTTCGGAGTCGATCACGCGCGCCGTGAGATTCACGAATGTGCTGTTCTTCTTCCCACCAAGGCCGGCGAGCCACACCGCAGACGCCGCGCGCCCCGCGATACCGCCGAGGTGTTTTTCCTCGAAGCCGAGCCGCGTGACCGAGCCCGTGACGATGTAGCGGGCGCGGGCGACACGCGTGGGCGACGCGCTGGTGATGGAATCGGGCTGGATGGACTGCTCCTGCCTGATCGCGTCGAGCTGCCTGCGCTCGAGCACGCGGAACGCGCCCGTCTTCATCAACTCTTCGATGATGAGGTCGGCCGCGCCGATGCCAAGCGCTTCGGCGAAGTTGGCGCCGTCACGGATCCCCATTTTCTCGAGGCGCCTGCGCGTGTTGCGGTCGCTGGCGATCTGCGCGGCGACAGTGCCGTACTCGAACGCGCCGACAGTGATCGAGGGGCGGTGGGCCGCGGGGGCGGGGGCTGGATCCTGCGCGAAAATCGCGGCGGGAGCGAGGGTCAGGGCGGCGAGAAGCGAACGGAACGGGCTCATTGTTGTCTCCGGTTGAGTGATGCGACCGGAGATTAGCCCCCTTGGAAGGGGCGTCCCATACGTAGGGTTACGTAGCTAACGGCAGCCCCTGGGATTTGGACGGGGAAACCAAGAAGTGAGAAGCCAGAATAGAGAAGCCAGATAGCAGATCTCGCTTCTGGTTATCTGTCCTCTGGCCTCTCACTTCTTGGATTCCCCCTCCAAAGCCCAGGGGCCTGACCACCCAGACGTCCCCTAGGGCATATTACGCAGCACACTCCAAAAGATGAGGCAATTCAGTGGGCTACAACCCTTACAACGGTTATTCCGGCAAGGAGCGGGACGAGAAGGAGGCCGAGCGCGCGCGGCTGCTCCAGTCCGGCAACGTGCAGATGCGCCACACAGAGTGCGAGCTGTGCGGCGATCCCGACACGCCGACCATTCCGCACGTGGAGGACTACTCCAAGCCGTACATGTGGGAGCCGCCCGCGGAGTACATGGTGTGCGAGACGTGCGAGAAGGACATGCTGCAGAAGCGGTTCAGGAACAAGGACCGGTGGGACAGCTTCAAGGCGCACGTCCGCCGCGGCGGGTACGCGCGGGACCTGCAGGATCCGGCGATCAGCAAGGAGTTTCTCGATTACCGCGAGGCGAGGGAGCGGGGCGAGGAGCCGACGCTGAAGAAACTTCGGGACCGGCAGGTGACCGGGAACGAGTGGTGGGAGAAACTGTCGATCGATTCGAACACACTAACGGACCCGAAAGCCAGGCCTCGTCCATAGGCTTTAGCTCCGGGAATTATGCAGGGGAATCCAAGAAGTGAGAGGCCAGAATAGAGAAGCCAGATAGCCAGAGCGGTTATCTGGCTTCTCGTTTCTGTCGTCTGGCATCTCATTTCTTGGATTCCCTCTCGGCATCCCAGTAGCCTGACCAACTTGACCAAGTCTGCCGGCGGTAGATAGCTTGCGTTTATGGGAAAGGATGACACCCCGCGCCGGCGCCTGACTACGGTCAATATCTATGACGCCAAGACCCACTTCTCCGACCTGATCGACCAGGTAGCCAAGGGCGATGAGATCGTGATCTCGCGGCGGGGGAAACCGGTCGCCCGGCTCGCTCCCCTCCCCGGGCGTGGGATCAAGTTCGGTGTTCTCAAGGGCAAGCTCACGGTGCCGGCGGACTTCGACGCCCCGCTCCCGCCGGGTATCCAGCGGTACTTTGACGGCAGCGCAGACGACGAGTGAGGCTGCTGCTCGACACGCACGTCCTGCTGTGGGTGCTGGCCGGAGACAGGCGTCTCAAACGCCCGTCTCGGGAGATAATCACCAACGCCCGAACTGTCGTGGTGAGTGTCGTGTCCGCCTGGGAGATCGCGTTGAAGGCCGCGGCGGGGAGGCTGCGCGCTCCAGTCGATATCGAGGCGGCCGTGTTGGAGTCCGGCCTCATTACGACCACGCTCGATTTCGCGGACGTAGCGGAATACGCCGGCCTGCCGGCGCATCATCCCGATCCGTTCGACCGGATGCTCGTCGCGCAGGCGCGGGTGCGAGGGCTGACACTCATGACAAGAGACAGGCAGCTCGAGAGGTATGAGGTGCCATTGCTGTTGATCTGACTACTGGGATTTGGACGGGGGATCCAAGAAGTGAGAGGCCAGAAATAGAGAAGCCAGATAGCCAGAGCGGTTATCTGGCTTCTCGTTTCTGTCGTCTGGCATCTCATTTCTTGGATTCCCTC
>JBGTHI010000715.1:0-3437 GCA_041746295.1 Myxococcaceae bacterium | reverse complement strand
GCGACCGATACCTCCGCCCGCGCCGGTAACGATCGCCACCCTTCCGCTGAACAGCTCGTGCTCCTGGGCCATCTGCCGCTCCTTAGGTTGTAGAGGCGCTCTCGTCCCGTGCCGTGGCCAGCTCCAGCAGGATGCGCGGATGATAGACCTCCCAGAGCGGCCCTTGGGCGCGGAACGAAAGCGCCTCCATGAGCTGATTGCGCCAGGCCTCCGGGATGGCCGCTTCGCCGTCCCTTGCCCCGAACAGCGCTCCGCAGACCGCCGCGTTCACGCAGGTATTTCCCCCGCGGGAGACCACGTCGTTCAACGCTTCGCTGAGGGTAGGGGCGTGAAACAGCTCCCAGAAGGCGAGCCTGAAGGCCACGCGAACGAAGTCGGGTTGGGCCCAGATCTGGAGCTCCGGTCCGTAGAGCATCGGATCGTCCTGGCGCGCCATTGCCAGATCTTCAAGCAGCACCGTGCGCGCCGCCTGGATTTCCGGCAAGAAGTCGCCCACCCTCTGGGCGAGCTCCGCCGCGCCGATCGCCAGCGCGCTCTCCATCGCCGCGATCATCCGGTCCAGGAAGCCGTCCTTCTTTTCCTTGGCTCCCTTGGCCGGGAGGCCGGCTGCCCCCCTCTGCGAAGGCGGCGATGGTGGCGCTGGGGGGGCCGGAGTGGCTCTGACCGCCACCGAGAGGGCCTCGTTCAGTGCCAGGCAGGCCAGCTGGCAGCGGGGATCGAAATGGGTCAGCGCCGAGTCCTGCATCGAAGCGCGGCGGCGCATCTCGGCATCGAGCGCGAAATGGAGACCTAGCGGCGCAGTGCGGGCGAGCGAGCCGTTGGTCGCGCCGCGACGGTTGCTCTTTAGCCACAGGGTGCGGCCCACCATCGACGGGTCGGCATACTGAGGCTTGAGCCCTTCCAGCGCCTCGGCGATGGCTGCGGGCACCTCCTGCGTGACCGGTCTCCAGGCCAGATAGCGGCTCCGTACGTCGTCCACCTCGTAGGCCCGCTTCGCGCGAAGGCTTTCCGAGAGGGCGCAGGCGCTTTGGGCTACCCAGCTCACCTGTCCCTTCTTGAGCGCGTGCTTTCCGCCACCGGTCATCTCCGGCAACTTCTCTAGGCGCGCCAGCGTGGGGAAGGGCGGCGCCTGGAGTCGACGGCCGTCGGAGCCGACGCCCAGAGCATCGCCCGCGCAGAGCCCCAAGAGGGCGCCTCGGAGCTTGTCGACCGAGAGCTTGGGACCGCTTGGCTTGTTGCGGCGGATAGGGAGAGCCATGGCCGAAAAGAGAGGGAAAAGGCAGGTTGCTAGGATACAACGCCCGGCCATGACTGAGATCGTTCAAGTTTTGGCGAGGGAGATCCTCGATTCGCGTGGCAACCCGACCGTCGAGGTCGAGGTGACCTTGGCGGATGGGGCGGTGGGTCGCGCCGCGGTCCCCTCGGGTGCCTCGACCGGCGAGCACGAAGCGATCGAGCTTCGGGATGGTGACAAGGGTCGCTACCTGGGCAAGGGTGTGCGCAAGGCCGTGGCCAACGTCAACGACGCGATTGCCCCCGTGGTGGTGGGGCTCGATGCCGCCGATCAGTTCTGGCTGGACCAGACGATGAACGCGCTGGACGGCACTCCCACCAAGAGCAAGCTGGGCGCGAACGCCCTTCTGGGCGTTTCGATGGCGGCGGCGCGCGCCGCGTCGGTGGCGCATGGCCTTCCGTTCTACCGTTATGTGGGTGGTGGCCAGGCCCGGACCCTGCCGGTGCCGATGATGAACATCGTCAACGGCGGCGCGCATGCCGATACCCGCGTTGACGTGCAGGAGTTCATGGTGCTGCCGGTGGGGGCGCCGACCTTTGCCGAGGGGCTCCGCTACGGCGCGGAGGTGTTCCACCAGCTCAAGAAGATCCTCAAGGATCGGAAGCTCTCCACGGGCGTAGGGGACGAGGGTGGCTATGCGCCCGACCTGGCCACCAACGAAGAGGCGCTGAAGCTGATCATGGAGGCGATCACCGCCGCCAAGTTCAAGCCGGGCGAGCAGATCGCCCTGGCGCTCGATGTGGCGGCGAGCGAGCTTTACGACAAGGCCTCCGGCAAGTACCGGCTGAAGGGCGAGGGCAAGGATTTCGACAGCGCGGGACTGATTCAGTACTACGCGGGGCTGGTGGCCAAGTACCCGATCGTCTCGATCGAGGACGGCATGGCCGAGGATGACTGGGCTGGTTGGAAGGGGTTGACCGATGCCCTCGGCGCCAAGTTGCAGCTGGTGGGCGACGACCTCTTTGTCACCAACGTGGAGCGGCTGTCCAAGGGCATCCAGGGGGCGGTGGCCAACTCAATCCTGGTCAAGGTGAACCAGATTGGGACGCTCTCCGAGACCTACGACGCCGTGCGGATGGCCCACAAGGCGGGCTACACCTCGGTGATGAGCCACCGCTCCGGCGAGACCGAGGACACCACCATCGCAGACCTGTCGGTGGCGCTTGACTGCGGACTGATCAAGACCGGCTCCGCCTCCCGGAGCGATCGGATCGCCAAGTACAACCAGCTCCTGAGGATTGAGGAAGGACTGGGGGAGGCGGCGCGCTATGCCGGCCGATCCGCACTCAAGGCGCTCGGGACCGGACGCGGCTAGCCAAAGGCTAGCAGGGTAAGGAGAGGAGCCGCGCGTGGCCCACCGGAGGATCCTGGTCTCGAACGACGATGGCTATCAGTCGGAGGGGATCCAAGCGCTGGTGGAGGCGGTCTCCCCGCTGGGTGAAGTCTGGGTGGTCGCCCCGGACCGGGAGCAGAGCGCCTCGTCGCACTCGCTGACCATCCACCGACCGCTGCGTGTAAGAGAGGTGCGGCCGCGCTGGTATTCGGTCAACGGAACGCCATCCGATTGTTCCTATCTGGCGGTCCACCGGTTCATGAAGGATGGGCTGCCGGATCTGCTGGTCTCCGGTATCAACCACGGCGCCAACCTGGCGGAGGATGTGATCTACTCCGGCACGGTCGCTGCGGCGATGGAAGGTGCGCTGCTGGGAATTCCGGCGATCGCCTTCAGCCTGGTGACCCATGATCGGTACGAATTCGCCGAGGGGGCGCGGTTCGCCCGCGCACTGGTGAAGACCGCGCTGGAGCGCCGCTGGCCTCGGATGCTCCTCAACGTGAACATCCCCGGCAAGGCCCCTCTCCGAGGCTACCGGGTGACCAAGCTGGGACGCCATTCCTACGGTGGCGGGGTCCTGGAGGCCCGGGACCCGCGAGGCCGTTGCTACTACTGGATCGGCGGCAACGAATATCAGCATGAGGACCTGCCGGGGAGCGACTGCAACGCCGTGCTGGATGACGGACTGATCTCGGTCACGCCGCTAGCGTTCAACCTGTTCGAGAAGGAGCCGCGAACCGCGGAGTCTCCCTCCGATCCCGCAGAGGAGGTACGAAGTTGGCCCATCGAAGGTTTCACCCAGAGCTAACG
>JBGTHI010000714.1:0-3293 GCA_041746295.1 Myxococcaceae bacterium | reverse complement strand
GACCCAATGGCGAAGATGGCCATTGCCACCATGGTCTCAATCAGTGTGGCGCCCCGGGCTGCACCGCGAAGGATGGTTCTCTTGGACATGGCTGGCTACTTGTCGAAGATGCGGACCATCCCGGCGGGGATGGCGAAGGCGAAGAGCTTGGAGTTGACGGTGGCGCCGGTTCCCACGGGCTCCAGGCCGACCAACGCCGATGTCAGCGCCAGCGCGGAATTGACGGGGGAGGTTCGCATCGTTCCGTCCGCGGAGAAGCGGAGAATGCCTCGAGCGCCGCTCGTGGCCGCGACGCAGAAGTTACAGGCGGCCTGAAGGGTGGTGCTGCCCGAAGCGGTCAGGCTGGGCGTGGGGAAGGGAGCCTTGACCGTGGCGGCGGTGAAGCGGCTGAGCGGAGCGAAGGTCAGGCTGTTAGCCTCCGACAAGACCAGTCGATCGACCTCCCTCCAGCCGGAAGGCAGGTTGTCCAGGTCCAGGGCCGACCATTCCGCGGAGGTGGGCTCCGGATCCTGCTTCTGGAGGTGGGCCACGCCGAAGACGCTGGCATCCTGGTAGAACACCACGTAGTTGGGCACTCCCGAGCTCGAAGCCCGGATCTGCGCTGCCGCGGAGATCGCACCGATCTCGAACAGAGCGTTCTTCAGGCGAACCCGGGTCATGCCGTAGACCATCGCGGCGCCCGCCAGGGACGACAGCACCCCGATGATCGCCACCACGATCATCGCTTCGATGAGGGTGAAGCCCTTGGGGGTGCTATTGCTGCGCGGAAGGCTCATCACTCGCCTGTTGCGAACTCGGATTCACTGCTGAGTCTAGAGCGGAATGTCATCGCAGCGACACGCGTCGCTCGAGTCACAACCCGAGGTGAATGTGGGCTGGAATGCTTACTCCGTCAAATTCAGGATCTGAGGCGGAGGGCGCTCTTCTCTTCTGAGGTGAGGTGGGGAGCGGGCGAGTAAGGGCGAGGACGAGCGCGGACTCGCTACAACGACTCCGGTACGGGGAAGTGCTACCGCCTAATGAAGCACGGGCGGAGCGTCGTGCTGAGGAGCCTCGGGGGCCTGGATCTCCGGCGCTTCGTGGCCCGGTTGGGTAGCCGGCTCCTCCGGGAGTTCCCGCTCGGGTGTCCCGCGGCGAGGAGGAATCTCCTGCTCGGGTTCGGGCTGCTTGGGAATCTCCGGCGCGTTCTGTCCGGGATAGATTCCGGGCTCTCCGGGCTCGGCACCCGTGCCGGGCGGATTGGGGGTTCCCTCGTGGAGTCGCGTTCCCATCTAATCAAGCTGTGCACGGGATGGGCGGCTGTCAGCCTCCCTCGCAAGCCCCCTCAATCGTTGCGGGAGCCGGGGGGCGGTCCCTCACTGCCGATGGGCGACAACTTTCCCGAGAGCGCTCCGGCCTGTTCGTGCGGCATCTGCTCCCGCGGCGAATGGAAGTACTGGGTGGAGGAATAGTGCAGGAAGTTGGAGACGCGGCCGGTGTAGAGGCAAGCGTACTGCTCTACCTGTTCGCCAAACCGGCTGTTTTCGCTGCCTTCTTTAAACAGGAGGCCCCAAAACGGGTTGAAGCCGTGCTCGACCGCCCGCTCGATGGCCTCGGCGATCCCGAAGGTCTCCTTGCGGGCGCGGCGCACGAGGTCCAGCTCACCCTTGAGCCGCTTGCGATCCTCCTCCAGGACCTTTTGCTCCTCCGGCGCCGGATTCTTCTCCAGCCTTCTATCGGCGGCGTTGAGCTGCGACTTGCGGTGGCTGACCTCATCTTCCAACCGGCCGCGAAGCAGCTCGACGTCGGAGAGCGCCTCGATCTCCGCCTTGCGCCCGTCGGTGTAGGCGATCTCGTCCTCCAGCTCCTGGACGATCATGCAGGTGCGCCACAGCGAGCTCTTCTTGGACTTGAGGATGTCGCCGTAGATGTGATCGCCCACGTAGAGCACGGTGTTGCCCGAGAAACCCGCCATCCGCTCGAAGGCGGTGAGGTTTCCTCCCTGGTAGACCTTCCAGCGCTCCAGGCTCTGTGCCTCGCCTAGCACCCGTCCCTCTTCGCCGGCTTTGCCGGCTCTGTCGGCTCTGATCGAAGGGTCAAGCACCAAGAAGGGATTGCTCTGCGAGAAGAAGCCGGGCTTGGAGGCGCCCGTGATCACGAAGTCGAAGTAGTTGCGCCAGGAGGGGTACTCCGCCAGCGCGTCCTGGAGCAGGTACTTCATCACCGCGTCGGTGTAGTCCCACATCGAATTGGTGAGCAGGAACAGCTTTTTCCCGGACGACCGGAGCTTGTGCAGGGTGGAGCCGAGCTCCAGATCCTTGAAGATGTAGTGGCCGATGTCCTTTCGGATCTCGCGCTTCAACGAATTGTCGCGGTGGACGACGTCGATCGCCTCGCGGATGTCTTCGTAGAGCCTGGCGTAGTTGAGGGTATGGCCGCGCGCCTCGAGCAGCTCGATCACTCCCGCGAAGATGCAAGCCTCGGGCAGAGCGAAGAGTGTGTCGATCCAGGCGTACTGGGGGTTCTTCAGCCGGATCATCTCGTTGCGGTAGAGGCGGGTCCAGACCTCGTCGCTCAAGGGGCTGCGGCCGTGATAGGCGCGGCCAACGTGGCCGAAGCGGTCCATCTTGATCACGTTGCCGTTGGTCTTGTCGACCACCAGACCGCGCATCCCGAACTGATGGTCGTAGTGAAGCAGGCCGATCTCCGCCGGGTAGCCGTACTCGGAGATCAACTTGGCCAGCGTCATGTCGAACGAGAGCTGCTCGATTCGCCGCATGTGGTACACGGCGAGCGTGTAATCCATGTCGAACCCGACCAGCTCGATCCGGTCGAAGCGCAGGTTACGATTCACGAAAATCTGTCGCGGCCGTTCTACCTCCCAGCGGTCATCCGAGGTCGAGAGCAGCCGGGTGATCCCGCCGTCGGCGAGGATCTCATGAGCGCGCTGAAGCGCCTCCTCGGCGGAACGGCGATCGCGGGATTGCAGCGCGGACGGAGCTCCCGAGCCTTGGTTGCTGGGGCCGATGCCGCCGGGAATGGGAACGGTCGAGGGAAGAAGCTGAGACACGGGCAGGTGAAGGTCGCATACCCCGCCGTCGGATGGCTAGATCCAAACGGGGCCAGGTCACCCACATTGCTCCGGAGCTTGGCCGTCGCCTTTCTTGCGGCAGGCAGGCCTCATGGCACGCTTTAGGGAGGATGACCGCTCGCCGCGCGCGCCTTGCGCGCACCGCTCATAAACAGCCCACCGACGCCTCCGCACTGATCGGTCGCCTTCGCGAGCTGGAGCAGCGGGTCGTCGCCCTGGAGGC
>JBGTHI010000713.1:0-2135 GCA_041746295.1 Myxococcaceae bacterium | reverse complement strand
CCACAGCTCGCCGACCTCCTGCTTGCCGTTGTAGGTCCCGCTCAGCGCGTTGTCGCCGCGCACCGTCCACTCGATCGAGTCATCCATGTCGCGCATCGCACCCTCGGCATCACCGCTGCTGAACGCCGCGTAGGCGGCTTGCGCCGACTGCTTGTTCTCCTGTGCACCCATGACTGAGTCCCTCCTGTGGTAACCAACCAAGACGGGCCAACCCTACGGGGCCCCGTCCACACAGGCAACCGCCCGGCGGCCGACGGATAGCCGTAGCCGCAGAGCGTTTTCCACCCGCTTCCACAGGCCATTTACCAAAAGCCGTGTAGGGAACCTCCCACCTGTTCGATGTACGCGCGCGCTCCATCGCGGCGATCTCAGGGTTCTGCATCAACTTCGACCATGTCTCAGGCGTGTAGCTGAAGCGCATGAGATAGACAGCTATAGAACCTCCCGATTCGGGCACAGCGCTTTGGCCCGAGCTGGATCGGCCCTTCCTGCATGGTCGAGCCGACGAGGTCTAAACGACGGCTCCTTCGAGGTCCTTGAGCCCTTGTCGAATTCCGTCGCGAAGCTCGGAGGAGTCTTCGTGAGCGTGGACTGCAACGGCGTGCTGCACCGCGGCCTCCACGACCTCGTCCTCGGAGTCCGCGGCGATGGCAACCGTACAGTTGCTCTCGCTGGGCATCTCCCGACAGTCGACGTACTTGCGAGCCATTGTGGTCGCTCCCTTCGGTCGCTGAATCCAGCATCCTCTGATGAGGGACGGGAGTCAACACCCAGCTTCCAGATAGAAGCGCGTCGACGCGGCAGGGTGGAGCGTATGACGCAAGGCGACGCTGCGCGCCCCGCCACCCCCCGTGGTATCGCCGCACTCATCTCACACCACGCCTCAGGTCTGCGACGAGACTGGTCCGAAAGCCGGACGCTTCCACAACGCTTCCACAGTCCATTTTCGAGGGCTGTCGTCAAGGGCACTCACCAACATGAGCGCCGCTTCCAAAGCGGCTTTGCGACCATGGGCGGTACTGGGTTCGAACCAGTGACCTCCTGCTTGTAAGGCGGGGAGGCACTGATGTGTCTGAGGCGCCGTCCTCGGCTCTAGAAAGCGCAGTCGGGCCCGCGGAATCGCGTCCGGAATCGCGTCATGTGAACGCGCGGATAGCTGTGGATCACCGGGGATTACGTTCGATTCGGGCACCGGAAGCGGACTGGTGCCCAATAGAGCCGGACCCGGACGCACATG
Organism: Myxococcaceae bacterium; assembly: GCA_041746295.1. Taxonomy (GTDB): domain Bacteria; phylum Myxococcota; class Myxococcia; order Myxococcales; family Myxococcaceae; genus JBGTHI01. Next base: position 898 of record JBGTHI010000713.1, on the reverse strand, counting down.
GCCGGGCTACACCCCAGCATGGGAAGGGCGCGCTGTCGCGAGGCGCTGTTCGGCGCTGGCACGGGTGGCTGTACCCTGCGCGGCGTGCGTTACGCGCTCTCCCTGGTTCTCAGCTGCGTGCTGTTGCTCGCCGGCTGCTCCGGCGGCGAGGAGGGTGAGGCCAAGACGGAGTCCGACTTGCCTTCTTACACCGTCGATGACGCGGGGCCGATTCATGTCCATGGGTTGGGGATCAACCCCAAAGACAGGGCGCTGTTTATCGCCACCCACACCGGGATGTTCAGGGCGGCCGAGGGGCAGAGCAGAGCGCGGCGGGTCGGCGGGAAGTTTCAGGACACGATGGGCTTCGCTCTCGTCGGGCCCGACCATTTCTTAGGGTCGGGCCATCCAGATGGCCGCGATGGGCTCCCGGCCTTTTTGGGCCTCATCCGATCTGATGATGCCGGTCGTAGCTGGCAGCCGGTCTCGCTGCTCGGGAAGCGTGATTTCCATGTGCTCGAGGCAGCTGGGAGCCGGGTTTATGGGTATGGGTCGGACTTCGAGACCCGCGAGCAAGGCTTTCTGGTCAGCGAGGACGCCGGCAAGAGCTGGGAGCAGCGCGAGGTGCCGGAGCCGGTGATCTCACTGGCGATTCGTCCCGGAACCCTTGAGGAGCTGGTTGAGTCAGGCGAGCGGGCGGTGTCTCGCTCCGAGGATGGTGGACGGAGCTGGTCTCGGGTCGACGCGCCGGCCGGCCTTTTGGCCTGGAGTGACGGTTTGGTGATCGTCGACGCGGAAGGAGTGGTGCACGCTACGCAGGAAGTCGGCCAGCGCCCAAGCCCAGTCGGAAACGTTGGCGGCCAGCCCGCAGCGCTGGAGGCCGGCCCGGACGCCGGCCTCTACGTCGCGCTGCACGACG
>JBGTHI010000712.1:0-3798 GCA_041746295.1 Myxococcaceae bacterium | reverse complement strand
CTACCGCCGATCACGTCCGCGCGATGGCGCAGGCGGTGGCCGGCCTGAAGCCGCGGGTGGCCAAGGTCGAGCCGCGCTCGTCGCTGTCGGGCGTGGACAACCTGGAGGTGACCCACGATGTCCGGCCGGTGATCGTGGGTGAGCGCGCCAATGTGATCGGCTCCAGGAAGTTCAAGGAACTGGTCGTCGCGGAGCAGTGGGAGGACGCCGCGGAGATCGCCCGGGCCCAGGTGAAGCGCGGCGCCCATGTGATCGACATCTGCCTGGCCAACCCCGACCGCGAAGAGCTGGAGGACATGGAGCGGTTCCTCGGGGTGGTGATCAAGAAGGTGCGCGTCCCGCTGATGATCGATTCTACCGACGAGAAGGTGATCGCGATGGCGCTCACCTATAGCCAGGGGAAGGCGATCATCAACTCGGTCAATCTCGAGGATGGAGAGGAGCGGTTCGAGAAGGTGGTGCCCCTGGCCCGTGAGCTGGGCGCGGCGCTGGTGGTGGGCTGCATCGAAGAGAAGGGAATGGCGGTTACCCGCGACCACAAGCTGGCGGTGGCGGCGCGCTCCTACGAGCTGCTCACCGGGAAGTATGGAATGCGGCCGGAGGATCTCTACTTTGATCCTTTGGTCTTCCCCTGCGCCTCGGGCGACAAGCAATACGTCGGGAGCGCGGAGGAGACGATCGAAGGGGTGCGGTTGATCAAACAGCACCTTCCGCGGTGCAAAACGGTGTTGGGCATCTCCAACGTCTCCTTCGGCCTGCCCACGGCCGGGCGCGAAGTGCTCAACTCGGTCTTTCTCTACCACTGTGTCCAGGCCGGCTTGGACATGGCGTTGGTCAACTCGGAGAAGCTGGAGCGCTATCCGTCGATTCCCGAGCAGGACCGGAAGCTGTCCGAGGATCTGATCTTCAACCGCACCGCCGATCCGATCGCCCCGTTCGCGGCCCACTTCCGCGAGCGAAAGCCGGTCCAGGCGGTGAAGAGCTCACTGCCGCTGGAGGAACGGCTTGCGCGCTACGTGATCGAGGGCTCTCGCGACGGGCTCCATGCCGATCTCGAGCTGGCGCTCCGGAAGGCGGCGCCGCTGGAGATCATCAACGGCCCCCTGATGAAGGGGATGGACGAGGTGGGGCGCCTCTTTGGCCAGAACGAGCTGATTGTGGCCGAGGTGCTACAGAGCGCCGAGGCAATGAAGGCGGCGGTCACCTACCTGGAGCCCAAGATGGACAAGAGCCAGACCACCACCCGGGGGAAGATGGTCCTGGCCACGGTGAAGGGCGATGTCCATGACATCGGCAAGAATCTGGTGGAGATCATCTTGGCCAACAATGGATTTGAGGTGATTAACCTTGGCATCAAGGTTCCGTCGCAGCAGTTGATGGAGGCGGTGAAGACCCACCGGCCGGACCTGATCGGCCTCTCGGGCCTGTTGGTGAAGAGTGCTCAGCAGATGGTCACCACCGCCCAGGATCTCTGCCAGGGCGGTGTGAGCGTGCCGATCCTGGTGGGCGGGGCGGCGCTCTCGCGCAACTTCGTCGACAAGCAGATCGCTCCCGTCTATGGCGCCGGCACGGTGGCCTATGCGCAAGACGCGATGGCCGGGTTGGAGTTGGCCAAGCAGATCGTCGATCCGGGCGCCTTCGAGCGGTTGAAGGGCGAGTTGCGGCTGCGGCGGGAGAAGCTCAAGGAGGAGGTCGCCAAGCGGCCCAAGGCGGTGGTCGTCTCCCAGGCCCGCTCTCTAGAAATCCCGGTCCTGGACGACCTGCCCAGGCCGCCCGACTTCACGCGGCACGTCGTGACCAATACGCCGCCGGACCACATCTGGAAGTTCATCAACCCGGTGATGCTCTATGGCCGCCACTTCGGCGTGAAGGGCTCGGCGGCGCGCGCGTTGGGAACGCCGGCTGAGGCGGGGCTCTCCAAGACCGAAGATGGCCGCAAGGCGCTGGAGCTGAAGACGCAGATCGACGACCTCAAAGCAATGCTCCGCTCCGGAGTGATGAAGCCTCGCGCCGTGTTCCGCTTCTACCGGGCCGGGAGCGAAGGGAATCGGATCCACCTATTCGACGGGGAGACCGGCGGTCCGGCGGTGAGCTTCGAGTTCCCCCGACAGGCGCGGCCGGGGGGGTTGTGTTTGTCCGATCTGATCTCGCCGCTGATCGCGGGGGACGCGCGTGACAACCTCTGCATGTTCGTGGTGACGGCGGGTGCGGGGATTCGCCGCCTGTCCGAGGAGTACAAAGCCGCGGGTGATTTCCTGAAGATGCACGCGGTGCAGGCGCTGGCGTTGGAAACCGCCGAGGGCTACGCCGAGCTGCTGCATACCCAGCTCCGCAGCATGTGGGGTTTTCCGGATCGTCCCGACATGACGATGATCGAGCGGTTCAGAGCGGAGTACCAGGGGAAGCGCTACTCGTTCGGCTACCCGGCCTGTCCGCGGCTGGAGGATCAACAGCCCCTCTTCCAGGCGCTCGGGCCGGAGGAGATCGGCGTGGAGCTGACCGACGGCTGCATGATGGAGCCGGAGGCCTCGGTCTCGGCGTTGGTCTTCCACCACCCAGCCGCGACCTATTTCTCGGTGGCGTGAGGGTTCAAAGCCGTCGTAGCCCTTGGAGCCATGTAGGCGGTTGATATCTCTCGCGGCAACGAACCAAGCGCTCCCCCAGATAATTATTGAGTGATGCTTTCACCTTGGGGACGGCAATGGGCAACTTCAAACCGGTAGGCACAACAATCGCCACTGTGGCTGGCGCCACAATCGGGGGAGGCGCCGAGATCATCAGGCAGAAGCGGAGTGGGGTCGAGGAGCTCGACAAGGGAAAGATTGCCACGCGGGCCGCCGCAGGCGCCGTCATCTTGGGAGGAACGGCCGTAGCGACCCAAAACATCAAAGTCGGCACCGAGGGCATCAGCCTGTGGGATGCGGGCAAGTCCGCGGTCTATGGGGTCGTCGGTAAGGACTTCGTCCCTGACGGTGCGCAAGCCCTGAAGGCACTCCAGAAGACCGCCTCGGAAGCGGCTCTCGGTGCGGATCTGCAGATGGTATTTCCGGACAAACTGATTAATGATCTGTTGACCCAGGCAAGAGCGGGAGAGGACATCGGCCCGACAATTGCCGATCTGCTAACCCAACATTTCGGTCACGAAGGCGCGAGAACCTTTGGTGACATGGTCAAAAACACAATCTCCGAAGGCGCAAACTATTCTGCCGAGAGTTCTCTACTGACCACATTGCCAGATATGCTCCGCCAGAACATTAAGGCGTTTGCGGAGATTACACTTCGGCCTTGAGTTCGGCCGAGACTGGGCCGAGCTGCAACTAAGGGTAATGCGGGAGGAGATGGCTCGCCACGGAGTCGACATCACCAACGAATTGAGACGGCGCAGAGCTTGGCTGAATTGAAGCTCGCGCTCTGCGCTCACGAGAGTGCTCCAGCCAGCTTCTGGGTCGCTTAAGCAAAAACCGCTTCGGCCGATAGCTCGCTCCAGCCGAGGACGGATACCGTACTCAGCATGACCCACCCGATCATGCCTGGCCTTTCCGCAGCGCCGCGAGCGCCGGTTCGGCAGGAGTGGAGCCTCTCCCAGGCCGCCAAGCTGGAGGCCATCTCCGGCACAGCGCGGCCGTTCCAAGATGGAAGCTCCTCTTTCACCCCCGGTGGCGGTGCCGAGCCGGAGGGCCCCGAGCTGGATCCCGGCGCTCCCCGATCCGCTGCGATGCCGGCCCGGCTCGGGATGCTCAACCACCTGCCGCCCAGCGATGGTCAGCTGCAGCTGGAGGTGTCGGACGGGTCGGCGAC
>JBGTHI010000711.1:0-6041 GCA_041746295.1 Myxococcaceae bacterium | reverse complement strand
GGTGATCGGCGTGAGCCCGGTGAGCACCCTGGACTCGGTCTGGATCGATCGGGGTGAGACCGACGGTGTGCTGCGGGGCATGCCGGTCATCACGCCCGAAGGGGTGGTGGGATTCGTTCACCAGGCGATCGGCCACTCGGCCGAAGTGCTGCTGCTCAGCGATCCCAACGCGCGGGTGGGCGTCCGGATCCAGCGATCGCGCTCGCGGGCTACCGCCGCCGGAACTGGAGGAGACCGGCCGTTGAGCCTGCGATATGCGCTCCGCTCCGAGGATATCCAGGAGGGGGATGCGGTGGTGACCTCCGGGACCGACGGTATGTTCCCGCCGGGCCTGGTGGTCGGCTCGGTGAGACAGCTCAAGAAGCATTCGCACGGAATGTTTCAGACCGCCGAAATCCAGCCGGCGGTCGATTTCACGCGGGTGGAGGAGGTGCTTGTGCTGCCGCAAGCATTTGTCGCAGACGCGCCCTCGGCGCTCTTTCTTCCCTGGGCCACCCCATGAAGTCGGTCTGGCTGGTGTTCTTCGTTTGGGGGTTGCTCCTGGTGGAGTCGGTGGTGGTGCGCACGATGGGTTGGAGCGTGACCCGGATCGACGTCACGGTGGCCGCGGTGGTTTTCCTCGCCCTTCGCGCCGCCACGTTGGAGGGGGCGCTGGCCTCGTTCGCCTGCGGCTACCTGCTTGACGTGATGGGAGGACAGCCGACTGGGCTCTATCTCTTCCTGGCGATGCTGACCTTCCTGGTGGCCCGGGTCTTTGGCTCCCTGGTGGAGGTGCGGTCGCCACTCAGCTTCGCGCTCTTCACCGTCGCGGCCGACTTCGGTCACGGTCTCACCGCGGCGTTCTTCACCTGGCTCACTGCCCGCGAGGGCCGGTCTTCGTCCGCGATGGTGGCCGCCCTGCCGATGCAGGCCTTGATCACCGGCCTGGCGGCTTTCCTGCTCTACCCGCTGTTCCGCAAGTTCGACACCGGCTCCGATCGCCCCTCCTTCGGAGAGCTGCGGTAGCGGCCCATGACCATCGGGCAACACGGCACCGGGCGGGACTTCAGAAAGCGCTACCTCTATCTGGGCGGGGCGATTGCGCTGGGGCTGCTCACCCTGGCGTTGCAGCTCTACCGGCTGCAGATCGTGAACAACGAGCGGTTCCAGCTGCTCTCGGAAGCCAACTTCGTGAAGAAGATCCGGGAGCCCGCGAGCCGGGGGTTGATCAAGGACCGTGGCGGCAACGTGCTGGTCGACAACCGGCCGTCCTTCACGCTGATGATCACCTCCGCGCTTTGCAAGGACTGCCGGACGCAGGTCCTGCCCAAGCTCGCCTCCTGGTTGCTGTGGGACGCCGCGCAGTTGGACCGGGTGGAGGCGCTGCTCAAGGAGACTCCGCTGAAGGGCTCCGACTTCCAGCCGATCCCGGTGCAGAACCACCTGACCCAGGAGCAGTTCGACACGATCAATGCGCACAAGCTCTACCTGCCGGGGGTGGATGTTGGAGTGGTGCCCCAGCGCAGCTATCGATCCGGCACCGGTCTCGAGCATGTGCTGGGCTACGTGGGCGAGATCAGCCGGAAGGATCTCGAGCGGCTCAACGGCGAGCTCGCCAAGAACAACCCGGACCTCGAGCCCGAGGAATTGGAGCGTCGAAGCTATGCGCTGGGCAGCTTCCTGGGCCGACGTGGGCTGGAACGCTACTACGAGGGCTCCCTGCGGGGGCGCGACGGCAGCCGGCAGGAGCTGGTCAATGCGCGTGGTGTGACGGTCGGTGACAAGCGGCTGCAGGCGCTCTTTGGGGGCCTCTCGGTGCCGTACGAACCGGGCAACAATCTCGTCTTGTCAATTGACCTGCGCCTTCAAGAAGCGGCTGAGCGAGCCTTCCCCGGCACTGCTGGCGCTGTAGTCGTCGTGGACGTGGAGACCGGTTTCTTGCGAGCCGTGGTCTCCAGGCCGGTTTTCGATTCGAACCTGATGTCCGGCCGGATCACCCAAGCGGAGCTGGTTTCCCTCTCCAAGGACCCGCTCCAGCCGATGGTGAACCGCGTCTCGGCGCAGCGCTACAGCCCCGGCTCTACCTTCAAGGTGGTCACGGCCTTGGCGGCCCTTCGTTCCGGGCTGTTTACGCTGCGGACGCAGGTCTACTGCGGCGGAGGCTACCGGTTGGGCGCCCGGACCTGGCGATGCCACAAGGACAGTGGTCACGGCTGGCAAGATGGAAAGGCCGCGCTGCAGCACTCCTGCGACACCTACTACTACAAGGTGGCCGATACCGTCGGTCTGGATCCGATCGCACAAGTGGGGCGGGAGCTGGGGCTAGGAGCGCCCACCGGGATCAAGGTTCTCGCCGAAGACTCCGGGATCATGCCCGACCCCGCCTACCACGATCGCGTCACGCCGGGCGGCTACGCGCGGGGCATGGCGCTCAACAGCGCGATCGGCCAAGGCGACGACACCGTCACGCCCCTTCAAGTCGCGATGATGTACGCGACGATCGCCAATGGCGGGAAGGTCTTTCGGCCGCAGCTGGTGCTGCGCAACGAGACCTACGACGGCACTCCGCTGGAGACGTTCAGGCCGGCGCTGCTGCGGACCATTCCCCTCTCGCCCGACCACCGCCAGGTGGTGGTGGACGCGCTTTCGGCGGTGGTGAACGAGCCGGGGGGCACCGCTTACGGACAGCGGCTCAAGGAGATCAAGGTGGCGGGAAAGACCGGCACCGCCCAGGTCTCCCGGCTGGGGAAGGTCCGGGTGAAGACCGCCCAGATGGACTATTTCCTGCGCGACCATGCCTGGTTCGCTTCGTTCGCGCCCGCCGACAAGCCGGAGATCGCCGTGGTGGTGCTCAACGAGCATGGAGGCCATGGCGGTGTCGACGCGGCTCCCACCGCGATGGCGGTGATCAAGAAGTACTTCGAGCTCAAGAAGGCCGATGCCGAGCCGGCCGCGCAGGTCGCCCGGATGGATCCCGCGATGGATCCCTCGCAGGAGCCATCGGTACGGCCCGAGCAGGGCAACGGGGCTGAAGCGGGTGGCACGGGCAATGACGGCCCTACGGAACCCGCCGCCTTCGAGCGGCCACCTATTCCGCTCCCCGAGCTGGCTCCTCCCGCCGCAGCCGCTCCGGCGCCCGGTCAGCCCAAAGCCGCCGAGCCCGAGGTTCCAGCCGATAGGGTGGAGGGGGGACCCTGATGCAGCTCCGGTTCGAACGCCGCCTGTTGCCCAATGTTCCCTGGGGCATGGTCTCCAGCGCGCTCGCGATTGCGCTGCTGGGAATCTGGAACCTCTCCTCGGCGGCCAGACCCCCTCAGAACCCGGTCTGGAAGAGTCAGCTGGCCTACCTCGCCTTCGGGGCCGTGGTGATGGGGGTGGTCGGTATCCTGGACTACCGCTTCATCCAGCGCATGGCGGTGCCGCTCTATGCGCTAAATCTCGTGGCATTGGTGATGCTGCGGTTCATTGGCCACAAGGCCAAGGGGGCGGAGAGCTGGTTCATCGTCGGCCCCCTGCGCATTCAGCCGGCGGAGTTCATGAAGCTGGGCATCCTCCTGATGCTGGCGAAGTACTTCCACGAGCACCCCAAGCGGGATCACGAAGCCTACGGGCCGCTCGAGTACATCGCGCCGGGGCTGATCCTGTTTGTTCCCTTTGCGATGATCCTGGTCCAGCCGGACCTGGGCTCCGCCCTGATGATCTTCTTCACCGGGCTCACCGTCTTCCTCTTTTCACGTCCCAAGCGCTGGATTTGGGTCACCCTCGCGGTGGGGATCGTGGGGGTGAGTGGGGTGCTCTGGAACGACTACGTGCGGGATACCCCCGACCACCGCACGGTTCTCCGCCATCACCTCAAGCGACACCAGGACAAGCGGATCAGTGGGTGGCTCGATCCGGACAGCGACACGCGGGGCTCCAACTACCACTCGGCTCAGTCCCGCATCGCGGTCGGTTCCGGGGGCTTAAGCGGAAAGGGTTGGAAGCGCGGCACGCAGGCCTACCTGCGCTTCCTGCCGGAGCAGCATACCGACATCGTCTTCTCGGTCTGGGCCGAGGAGCATGGCCTGGTGCTCTGCCTGTTGCTGCTGGGGCTCTACGGCGGGCTGTTCGCGGGGGCCTTGGGGGTGGCCTTCCAATCACGCGATCGCTTCGGTGCGTTCCTGGCAGTGGGGGTCGCGGCGATGCTTTTCTGGCAGGTATTCGAGAACATCGGGATGGTTACAGGCCTGTTGCCCGTGACCGGAATCACCCTGCCGTTGATGAGCTACGGCGGTTCATCCCTGCTGAGTGTGATGATCAGCCTGGGCCTTCTAGTCAACGTGGGCCTTCGGCGGCACATCTTCTAGCCCCCCGCCGGATCCCCCCCTGAGATCAAATTGTTACGTGGAGCCTGGCGGCTTTGGCCGCCGGTGGGGAGATGTGTGACAATCCGACTGTTCTCGTCGCTCTCCCGGATGAAGAGATGATCAAGCCCACCCGTGCAGGTAAGGCCGGCGCCCTGATTGGCGGAACCGTCGGCGTAGTGAAGGGGACGGTCGACGGCGTTCGAAAGGTGAAGATGGAAACCGCCGACGGCACCTTCCAGCTGAACCGGCACACCGCGCTCCTGGTGGGCGGGAGAGCGGCGATCAATGGCGCGGTCGGCGCGGTGGTGGGCTTTGGGGTAGGGGAGGTGGGCGATCGATTGCTGGCAAGAGACGGCGCTCGAGGCATGGCCAAGAAGGTGAACGAGGCCAAAGCGTTTGCTGATGGTCGGGGCATTGAAGGCGAAGCGCGGGAGACCCTGATCGCCCGGGCGAAGCAGAGCGTTCAGGCCGCTCGCTCAGAGCGTCTTGCCTCCGACGGAAACCGATTGCTCTTTGGGCGTCCCGAAGCGCTGGGCATGTTCAAGAAGAATCCGGTGCGGCTGACTCCGGACATGGAAACCCTGCACGCTGCGATGGGCGCGCGGACCGACCTGATCTCCGACGAAGTGGCTCTCCCTCGACCGAAACCCGATGCCGCTCGGAGGTTGGAGCGGCAGCGAGAGTTGAGACGAAAGAACGCGCTCGTAAAAAAGCTGATCGAAAGAGGCGACGCGCCCGACGCCACCCCCTTCGACCGGCTGCTGAGCCGCGAGGTCGCCGGGCAACCGGCGCTTCAGGATCAGACCAACGGGTGGGTGTATGGGGGCAACTACATACAGAGCCCCGGGTACAAACCCACGACCTGGGAGCAGCTGTCTAGACGGGGCACTCGCCTGTCGGGCTCTCAAGACGCCGCCACGGCCGCCCTGGGAGACTTCATGTACAACAACAATAGAAGGCTCGGTCAAGTACTCGATTCGGTTCCGCAGGACGTGCAGAACACAATCGCCGAGGGAGCGACCTCGATCCTCGAGTTCTATCAAAAGGTGCTGGAAACGGCGTCACGCTGACGGACATCCGGTTCTATGGACTCCTCGGACCGGGGCTCCGCCGAGGATCGGCTCTATGACTTCGACTGCAGTTTTCGGCGCCGCTCAGCCTGATAGTGAGCTGAGCAGAGCCCCTTCGAGCGCGCTTCCCGGTTGCAACCGGCTACGCTGCAACGCCGGTCGGTGGGCACTGCGCTCCCTGAGCCGCTTCCGCGAGGCCGGCCGCGCCGCGAGATCCGGCCATCGATCGAGGCCGATCCTATGCCGACGTTGATTCCCCGGGCCATTCCGCGACCCAGCGCCTCGCCGAAGGACTCGGCCCAGCTCATCAAGGAGGACGGGGCCGAGGGCGAAGCGAGGGGAAATGCGGTGAGGCCGGTACCGGCCGAGGGACTATTCTTACGCGGACGCGCCATCCATGGTCTCCAATGAGTTCGACTCAAGTTGTCGAAAATCGTGCCGCTACTTGTACGCTTGGGCCCGGGGTGTCAACAAATGTTTTGGTGACACCCGTCTCGTTTTCGACTCGTTCATGTGAAGATCGAGCGCTTAGGGCCCGTCACGAAATAACCTGAGCGATCTCGCCGCCGATCCATCCCGCCTGGCATTGTCGCTCGTCGGTTACATACGCTCGGTATGCGCCCTCCTCGCTTCGCGCCAGCCGGGC
>JBGTHI010000710.1:0-2850 GCA_041746295.1 Myxococcaceae bacterium | reverse complement strand
GACCGGCGGTGCGCGAGGAGGTGATCCAGCCGCTCATCCGCGCCGTAGTCGACCACCGCGCGCTGAGCCTGCATTACCGCTCGACGCGGGAGGAGGTCGCTCGTCCGCGCCAAGTCTACCCGGATCTGATCTTCCACGACGGTGAGGGGACCCAGCTCATCGCCCGAGGTCCCGACTTCGAGGAGCCACGGCTCTTTGCCGTCAGGCGCATCGAGGGCCTGCGGGAGTCCGGGGACAGCTTTTCGCCGATCCCGCGCTTCCGGCCGGACGACTTCCTGCGCGGCGCCTATCGGGTGGTACGCGGCGAGGCGATCCAGAAAGTCCGCATCCGCTTCAAACCGGATCTGGAATCGGAGCTCCAAGACTTTCACTGGCCGGCGGAGACCGGCGTGGAGCGGATGGCCTCGGGCTACCTGCGTGTCACCGCGATGATGACGCTGATTCCGGAGCTGGAGCAGTGGCTGCTCTCGTTCGGCCAGCGCCTTCAAGTCCTGGAGCCGCTGTCGCTGCAGGGAGCGCTGTTCAATCGGCTGCAGGGACTCGCGGGACACTTTTCCCCGGCGGCGGCCGATCGTCCGCTGGAATAGCCTGCCGCCGTCTCAACCGTCCTGGACCGGACGGAGGGGAGGTTGGCCGCCCATTTTCTTCCCTCCACCCGGTGAGCAGGCTACCTACCTTCCTTTGTCCCACAGCGCAGTACACACCAAAGAAGGGGGAAGCACCCATGTTCAAGAAGAGCTTGCTCGCGGCGGTTTCGATTCTGACAATCACCGCGTGCGGAGATGACAACACGTTCGAGGCGACGCTGAGCGGCGCGAAGGAGAAGCCCACCGCCGTCACCACCAGCGCCACCGGTACCGCCACCGCGGAGATCAGCGGCACAACCGTCACCGTCGCCGGCAGCTACACCGGCCTGGGCGGCCCCGCGACGCTGGCCCACATCCATGGGCCGGCCGACATCAACGTGGCGGCGGGCGTGGTCTGCCCGCTGACCGTTCCGGCCGCAGCTTCGGGCACCATCGGCGGGAGCTGCACCTTCACCACCGAGCAGATCCAGCAGCTCAAGGACGGTCTGATGTACGTCAACCTCCACACCGCGGCGAACCCCGGGGGCGAGATCCGCGGGCAGCTGGAGTAGCAACGCAGTGTACGACCTAGCCGCCTCGCGAGGGCGTGTTTCGCCTCGCGAGACGGCGAACCGTCTCGTTCCAGGGTGAGGTAACCTTCACCGACGCGCTGGTGCTCCGCACCCAAGAGCTGCTGAGCGCGGCGAAGCGAACGGCCAACGCGGGCAGGCTTCCAGCTCCGCTCCGCAACAGCCCCAAATGCGAGGGCTGTTCCTTGAACGGAATCTGCCTGCCCGACGAGATCAATGCTCTTGAGGCGTCGGTGGCTCGCCAACGAAAGGAAGGCGAAGTTCGTCCGCTGGTGACGGAGCGGGATCCTGGCCGTGCGCTCTACGTTCAGCTCCAGGGAGGGAAGATCGGATTGGACGGCGGAACGCTGGTGGTGACGTCCAAAGAACGAGAAGTCATCGCCACGGCTCGGCTCTTCGAGCTCTCGGAGGTCGTCATCTGGGGGAATGCCTCCATCTCCGCTCAGGCGATCCGCGAGTTGTGCGATCGACAGATTCCAGTCTGTTGGCTCACCTACGGTGGATGGTTCTCTGGGATGACCGAAGGGCTGGGCAGCAAAAACATCGAGCTTCGGCGCGCGCAGTTCCGGGTCGCCTCGGATGAGGCTTGGTCGCTTCGTCTCGCCCGGAGACTTGTCGCCACCAAGATCACCAATTCGCGAACGCTTCTAAGGCGCAACCACCGGGGCAGCTCTGAAGCCGTTCTGAGGAGCCTCTGTCACGCGATGGAAGCGGCGGAGTCGGCCGAGTCGCTCCAGGTGTTGCTTGGAATCGAAGGGAACGCCGCCAAGGCCTACTTCGCGGAGTGGGAGCACCTGCTCCGGCCGATCGGTGGAGCAGGTGCCTTCGTGTTGTCGCTGGACGGCAGGAACCGGCGACCTCCAAAGGATCCGGTCAATGCGCTCCTGTCGTTCACCTATTCAATGCTGACTCGCGAGGTGACAGTCGCTGCCAAGCGAGTTGGGTTCGACCCATTTCTTGGGTTCTACCATCAGCCTCGCTTCGGTCGCCCCGCGTTGGCGCTCGATCTTATGGAGGAGTTCCGGCCCATCCTGGCGGACTCGGTGGTCCTCAACGTGATCAACACCGGGGTGGTGACCTCCTCGGACTTCATTCGCAGCCATTTGGGCGTAGCGCTGAAGCCGGAGGCGCGGAAGCGGGTGTTGAAGGCGTGGGATCGGCGGATGACAGAGGAGGTTACCCATCCAGTCTTCGAGTACCGGTTGAGCTACCGCCGCGTGTTGGAGGTCCAGTGCCGATTGCTCGGTAGACATCTGCTGGGCGAGTTGGAGAACTATCCCGAGTTCAAGACGCGGTGACGGAATGGCCCAGCGATTTATCGTGACCTACGACGTATGCGAGGCGAAGCGGCTCCGACAGGTGTTCAAGGTGCTAAAAGGGTATGGAGAGCATCTGCAGTATTCGGTATTCCGCTGCGACTTGGAGCGGGCGGATCTGGCCAGGCTAAAGATGGACCTTCTGGCTTGCCTCAACTGCAATGAGGATCAGGTATTGTTCATCGACATCGGACCGGCGGCAGGCAGGGGACGAGAAGCAGTGACCAGCCTAGGTCTGAGTCGTCCCGAAGAGGACGATGGGGCGATCGTTGCGTGAAGCTCTGTGGCAATTGAATACCGCGAGCGGCGGTTGGATGAGTGAGCTACCTGAGCCGCTCGCGGAGTAGGTTCATGAGGAGAGTAGGGAGGTTAGGAAGG
>JBGTHI010000709.1:0-3624 GCA_041746295.1 Myxococcaceae bacterium | reverse complement strand
AGCCTGAGTCTGATCCTGAGGCCGCCTTCGCGGCGCCGACGGGGCGGGGACCGGTGGCCGCGCCCGCGGGGCTGGAGGCGTGGTGCTCGTTCTGTTGCCGCCCCAGCAGCGAAGTGGGTGCCCTCGTCACGGGATCGACCGACGCCTTCATCTGCCGAGCCTGCGTCACCGAGTCCCTCCGGCTGATCCCATGAGTGGCACCGGTGCCGCAAGTGGTTCCACTGGCCGCGGTGCCGGCGACAGACCGCGCACGCTGTCGGTCCACAGTCTGGAGCGGGTGGAATACGAAGATGGCTTGGCGCTGCAGCGGCTGCAGAGCCAAGCGCTGGGCGAGGGGCTGTCGGGAGACGCGCTGTTCCTGCTCGAGCATCCGCCGGTCTTCACCTTCGGGAGATCCGTCAAGGGCGAGAACCTCCTTGCCCCGCGCCAGGAGCTGAAGGCGAGGGGCTTTCGCACCTTCGAGACCGCGCGCGGCGGGGACATCACCTACCATGGACCCGGACAGCTGGTGGGCTACCCCATTCTCCAGCTGGAGGGCGACCGGCGGGATGTCCGGCGCTACGTGCGCGGGCTGGAGGAAGTGCTGATCCGCACCCTGGCCGATCTGGGGGTCGAGGCTTTTCGCGAACCCCGCTGGCCCGGGGTCTGGACGGAGCAGGGCGGAGAGCTCGCCAAGGTGGCCGCGCTCGGAGTCCACATCGCCAAATGGCGCACCGCTCACGGGTTTGCGCTGAACCTCGAGCCGGATCTCTCGCACTTCGGCTTGATCGTCCCCTGCGGCATTCGCGAGGCGGGCGTCACCTCGGTCGCGCGATTGCTGAATCGAACGGTCCATCGCTCGGAGGTTGAGCCTCATCTGCTTCGACACTTTGCCGACCTGTTCGAGTACCCGAGCGTTCAGCGAGAGGTGCCGTCGATACGGACGGTCTCGGTCGCGGTCGTCTCCCGCGAACCATCCTCCACTGCCTCCGAAAGCTGGGTTCTGTGCCTCAAGCGCATCCCCGAGCGCGGCGGATTCTGGCAACTGGTGACCGGTCGGATCGAGGCCGGTGAGACGCCCCTCGAGGCCGCGTCGCGCGAGTTGGAGGAGGAGACGGGCCGTGCGGCGTCGCTGACTTCCCTCGACTATCGCCACGCCTTCGCGTTGGGAGAGGCGCTCCCGCCGCGCATCGTGGAGGAGACCGCCTTCGCCGCCGAATGGGAGAGGGTGAGCCCCCCGGTGCTCGATCCAAATGAGCACGATCGCTACGAATGGTTGAGTGCTTCCTTGGCAATCGAGCGACTGCCATTCGAAGGTTTCAGAGAAGCAATTCGTCGCGCGAGCGGCGCAACTTCGATTCGATCACCCCGAGAATAGCCCAAACGTTTTCGCTTCAAGCACCGCTTGATAGGAGCCGCGGCCCATTCCGCGAGTTTAGGATGTCTCAAGTTCTAAGAGAGCTGTTGCAGGCGGGTCCTTATCTCGATCTACTCGCTCGATCGGACCTCGGAATCCGCGAGCGTGACGTGGTGCGGGCACGCGATCTGCTCCGTCAGCCCGTCACGACGCGTCAGCTCGTCGAGGGGATCCGTGCGCTCGACTCGCATCTCAATGAAGGGCCGGGGCCTTCCGGTCACACCGTCCGGTGCGCAACGGAAGAGCGGGTTCATGCCCAGCTCCACGAGATCGTCGAGCTGACGGAGGCCCTGACGCTGCGGCTGGCTTCCCGGATGAGCCACAGCGCGGCTGAGATCCGGCAGGCCCACCATCGCGGGCCTCGAGGCGATCTGGCCAGACTGGACCGGTACGCCAAGCTCCTCGAAGCGGGCCGACTGCTCTGGATCTCGCCGCCTTCGGTCCTGGCGGTAGCGCTGGAGACGGGAGAAAATCCAGAGCTGGTGCAGGAGGTCGAGGATTCGGTGCGCGAGCTTCACCTCGCCTTTCTGGAGGAGCTCTCCCGGATTGGGGAACGGCTGCGCGGCGGAAGCGACGATCGAACGCGGTTTGAGCTGTGGGATCGGTTCGGGCAGCTGGCCGAAGGACTGAGCCGTTTGGCGGAGACATTTCACGCCGCGCCTTCGCTTTCCCAAAGTCAAGCAAACTTGAACAGTTAGGTTGACAGTCGCCGACCTGATCGTTACAAGGCCTTCTGACTTCCACCGGGAGGGCGATCTTTATCGTCCCTTGGCCGGTCTGGAGAAGTGAGACTCGGAAGGAGTCCACGTTCATGGCCAAGGCCAAGAGCGCCGCGAAGAAGGTAAAGCCCGCCACCAAGGCGATCCCCGCGAAGGCCGCGCCCAAGCCCAAGAAGGTTGCGGCCGCCGCCGCCGCGCCTGCTCCCAAGGCCAAGGCCAAGCTCACCAAGGTGGAGACCAAGGCGCCCCCCAAAACCGCGGCCAAAGGCCGTACGCCGCTCAAAGTGGCAGGCGGGCCAAATGCCGCAAGTGTGTCCGTTGGCCGCGGCGCCAGTGCTCCCGCTGGCCGCGGAAGTGTCTTCCCTGGCCGTCCCAAGGAGAAGGTGCTTCCCCGTGCGACCCAGCTGCCGCCGGTTGGAACGCTCCTGACTAAGCGCGAGATGGAGCAGCTCCTCACCGCCGGTATGGGACGCGGAGTGGTGGGCGAAGGCAGCCTCAAGGGAAGACTCCACGTAAGGGACGGGCTCCCCAATCTTCGAGTCATCGGCCGCGACAAGCGCGAGCTGGTCTTTGTCCTCCAGGGGCCAGATCAAGAGACCCTGCCTGCCTACGCCGACTACAAGGTCTCGGTCAGTGGCCTGATCCGCAAGACCACCAACTACGGCGGTACGGTCGATGTACGGAAGTACTCCGCCAAGCGCGCCGACGCGGTTCCTCCGCCCGAGCCGGCGCCGGAATCGCACCTTAAGTACCTCTCTCCCGGCGAGGTGGAGCAGGTCTGTAACGCCGGCATGGGAGCGGGGATGCGCGGCTTCGCGACCATGCGGGGCAATCTGGAGATGACCGGTGAAGCCTTCTTCCTGGTGGTTTCGAACGGTGGGACGCGGCAGCAGGTCTCCTTCCTGATCGACGGGAAGGCGACCAAGGGGCTGCGCAAACACGTCGGTCAGGTGGTTCAGGTGACAGGCGTGGTGGAGAAGGAGTCGGGTTGGGGCGGTAAGGTTCAGGCGGAGACCGCCGAGCCCCGGCTCAGTGAGCATCGCGCAATCTCCCGCGATGCGATGGATGTGATCCACGTCGAAGGAAGCGGCGACGGTGGATCGGCCGAGGTGAAGTTGAACCACGGCCTGACGGTGCGCCTCGAGGAGAAGCCCGGATTCATCTGGGCGGTGGAGCCCACCGCCGCTAAGCGGATGGGTCTGCGCGAGGCCAATTACGAGCCCACCTCATCGGGCCCTGGAACTCGTGAGTTTTTCTTCACTCCGAGGAACCCGGGCGCTTTCGAGATGGATTTTTTCCTGGCGAAGGCCTTCGCTCCGGCGCAGGTCTCCCGGACATTCAAACTCGCGGTGACGGTTAAACCCCAGCCTTTGGGTCCGTAAGCACCGCAGATCGGTTTTTCACTTGTCCCCATTGACGTCCGAGCGGCTCCTTACGCTGCTCAAAGAAGCCGGCCGCAAGGTCGGACTCCGTGATCTCCTGCGCGCGAGCGGCTTGAAGTCGGGCGCG
>JBGTHI010000708.1:0-2279 GCA_041746295.1 Myxococcaceae bacterium | reverse complement strand
GTACCAAGTCAAAACCGGACACTACCGCGGGGCAGCTCCGCTCACCGAGATCCACCGGTGTGCTTGGCTGCCCCGCCGCCCCGCTGCCCCCGCTGCCCCGCTGCCCAACATACAATAAGCCATAAGCATGGACGCCACCCGCGGCTTGTACTGCTTGATGATGCCGAGGTTCTTGTCCACCGCCTCCTGGTTCACGGCACGGCCCGCGGTCAGCGCGGTCTCGGCCTCGGTCAGGAGCGTCTCCTCCTGCCTGGTGAGGTCGCAGGACTTCTGCTTCTCCGCCTGGGGGTCGATCTGGGGTACCTGGAACAGGGTGGCCAGGCCGAGCAGGTAGTTGGAGGCGGGGCCGACCTTGCCGGTCGGGTTTGCCGACTGGACCGCCAGGCGCAGCAGCTCCGCGGCGCCCTGGAGATCCTGCGGCTGTTGCAGCAGCTTCGCGCCGGCGCTGTACAACAGGGCGGCGGCGTTCTCCTTGGCCTGGGGGTCGCCGTACTTGATCGCGAACTCCAGGAACGGCAGCGCTTCCTTGGCCCTCGAGGTGCCTGCCGCCGCCGTGTCCGTGCCGGTGGCGGGAGGAGCTCCGGTGGCCGCGGCCGGAGGAGCGTTGATCAGCGCCTGGGCCGCCTCCAGGGCGGGGACAATGGCGGTCGTGTCCTTGGCCATGAGCTTGGTCGTCACGGCGACGACGCTGTCCACCCGCCCCGTCAGCGAGTACGCCCGGTTCAGATACCCCAGCAGGGTGGGATTATCGGGATACTTCCGCACTCCGATCTGCGACCACTTGAGGAGCCTCGTGGTGTCCGGCTTCTCACCCTCGGCGGCGGCCGCCGAGATCTTGGTGAAGAAGAGCGTGTCCGCCTTGGTGGAATCGGTGGCGTACATCGTCTCCAGCGCGTCCACGGCGCACTTGAAATTGCTCAGGAACAGACAGGCGTTGCTCTTGAGGTCGTACAGATCGGCGTTGTAGGGGTCGATCTTGAGGCCCTCATCGGCCACCTCGAGCGCGGTCTCGGGATGACCGGTCTGGAGGAAGTACTTGAACAGCTCCTCGCGCAGCTTCTGATTGGTGGGCGCGACCCGGAGCATCTGCTTGAATGCCACCAGGGTGTTGACCGTGTCCTTGGCCTGCTGATACTGGGTGGCGAGCGCGGTCCATACCGGGAGGCTCGGGGGATCGCCCTTCGCCGAGGCTTGCAGATGCTTCACGACCTCCGCGCGCGGCGCCTTCTTGTCCTGGGCGAGGAGCGCGAGGCAGTAGTGCGCCAGCCCGTGGTCGGGCAGAACCTTGAGCGCCTTGTTGGCCGATTCGACGGCCTTGTCGGGCTTGCTGGTGCGCTGCTCGATGCAGCTCTTGGCGTCGGGGAGCGACTTTACAGCCGGACTGAGCAGTTCCGCGAGCCGCTTGCCGAACGCCTGAGGGCTCTCACCCTGATTCTGGGCCAGCGCGACCACGTTGCCGGCATCGTCGTTCACGCCCATAACGCGGGCGGTGACGGTGTACCGTCCATTCTGCGCTTTGGCCAAGGTGGAGGCGACCAGGTAGCGGGCCTGGATGTTCTTGGCCAGCGTAGTGGCAAGCGCCGGGCTCAGGATGGCATCCTTGGGATAGCCGTATTGGGTCAGCGCGTCGTTCATCTGCTGCTGCTCGACCACCTGGAAGTCGCGCCCAACGACGCCCTTCATCTCTTCGCGCATCCCTTGGCCGATCCCGACCGCTGGAGTGGAATCGGCCGGAGCGAAGGCGAACGGATTCGCGACCATGAATCGCGGCGCGAGGTTCACCGTGCTCGTGCGGGAGTTGCGGGGGATGCCCTGAGCCGCCAGCGGCACGGACACCGCCCCACCCACGGCCACGAGGGTGACAAGACGGAGCAGATACATTGCGAAAGCCTCCCCAAAGGAACGGTCCCGCGGGACCGACGACGTCCGCGCTTACAACGCGAGTATTGATGGGCGAAGAGGGATTCGAACCCCCGACATCCTGCGTGTAAGGCAGGCGCTCTGAACCAGCTGAGCTATTCGCCCGTGGGCTGGCTCGGACCCATTCCAGCCAACGTATGCATACCGCATGCGCAGGGACCGTGCCGTGATGACCAACACCCTTCTCAGAGAGCGATGCCGAGCGGAAAGAGCACGCAGTAGCCAATGACCAGGATGACCGCGGCCGCGCTCGGAGGCCCGGCCATGAGCGTGAGGTACCCGGCCACGAGCACCAATACCGCCGCCGCTAGAATAAGGAGGTTCCGCCGGGCGAGCAAAAACCGCCGGGCGCCCGGGGC
>JBGTHI010000707.1:0-2592 GCA_041746295.1 Myxococcaceae bacterium | reverse complement strand
TCGGGGTTGTGTACGCCCGGCTTCGGCTTGATCGCCTTCAGCTCCTCCTTCACCAGATCTATGTGCTCCTTGGAGAGCACGCCGGACCGCTCGGCAACCTGCGCCGCGTCCTCCGCCCGGATGTCCCAGGCGCCGAAGACCACGTCCTTGGCTGCTGTCAGCGGGACCAGCTCGGAGATGGCCACCGTCCGCCCCTCGTTCCGCTTGCCCAGCCGCGCCTTGCCCAGCTGGGTCAGGGAGCCGATCGGCTTGCCCTTTCCCTTGTTCATTAGCGCTACGCCGGCGATCAGGGTGGTGGAGACCGCCCCTAGGCCGGGGATAAGGACCGCCAGTCGACCTTCCGAGGGGCTTACCGATCGTTTCTTGCTGTTCATAAGTCCGCAAACACCTTTCATCAGAACCCGGACGACGCCGGGGGCCTTGAGCTACGGGCAAAGGGGGCAAAAAGCAACCACCGGCGCCCACATCCCCGGCAATCTGAAACCTTGGCGGCCAGTCTTGGTTGTATGTAGAGCAAGAGGCCAGGCGGTGAAGTTGCGCTTCGACCTAATCGGTCGATCTGATTAGGTCGCCCGCGCCGGGCTTCCACCGACACACCTTGGCCTCATTTCAACGGGTCGGCCCGCCGTGTTCTGTTGTTGAAGGGCGTCGAAAGGGGAGCTCGAACATGGTCCGCACCATCGAGAGGATTCTGAAGGGGAAGGGGGTCGCCGCTTAAGGCGCTCAGATGGACCCGCAAAGCGCCGCCCAGGCCCCTCAGCCCGCGGAAATGGCTCGGTGGGCCCGAGGCGTTCGTGCCCTGACCGGCGCCTGCACCCTCATCCCGCTGGTTGCGGTGGTGCTCCTGAGCGTTCTGGCCCGCTTCCGCTCGGTTGAAGGGCCGCCGATCGTCCACCACAGACCCTCCTTTACCGCCGACATGGCGGTGATCGAAAAGGTCCTGATCGCGCGGGCGCCCGACCTGGGGCTCAAGCAGCGGCACCAGGAGGCCGCCGCGATCGTCGAGGAGGCGGTGAAGGCCGGCTACGACCCGCTGCTGATTGTGGCTCTGATCGACGTAGAGTCGGATTTCAAGGAAGGCGCGGTCTCCGACAAAGGGGCACGCGGGCTGATGCAGATCCGTCCCAGCACGCTTCACTTCCTGGCCAAAAGCGAGGGGCTTCGGCTGACTCGGGAGGAGGTCTCTGCCGATCCGGCGCTCTGCGTCCGGCTGGGGATCCGCTACCTCCGCGACCTGAATGAGCGATTTGGCGACCTCGACCTGGCCCTGATGGCTTACAACGCGGGTCCGACCCGCATTCGTCAGGCGATGCGGTCGGGCGGGCTGGACGGCTTCCGGGGCTACCCCGGGCTGGTCCGCCGCGACTTCCGGCGCTTCCGGGAGGGTCAAGGCCTGGGAGGAGACTGGGCGTGGGCGCAGCGCGGAGAGCTCGAGTAGCGAACCCTTTTTCGTCCGAGTCGGCCGACTGCGCGATGTATACGTCGGATCGCCGGAAAGGAATCCAAGGGATCCAAATGAAGGAAACTTCTTGAGTGCGCGAAAGCTTGGCTTGTGGATGCTGGCGGGGCTAGGTCTGGGGGTGTGGGTCGCAGGCTGCCGGCACGTTCCCACCGACAAGGAGATCCAGGGGGCGCAGATCCACTATGACTTGGGCGTGCAGGCGCAGCAGAGTGGGGTGGTGCAGGGCGCGCTTCAGGAGTATCAGGAGGCGCTGAAGCTCGACCCCAACCTCCCCGAAGCCCACAACGCCCTCGGGCTCCTGCTGCATCTCTCGTTCAACCGTCCGGATGATGCGGTTAGGCACTACAAGGATGCCATCAAGATCCGGCCGACTTTCTCAGAGGTGAAGACCAATCTGGGCAACGTCTATCTCGACCAGCACCGCTTCGACGAGGCGATCGGGCTCTACGAGCAGGCGCTTAACGACATGCTCTACCCGACGCCGTTCATCGCGCAGGGAAACCTGGGCTGGGCGCTATACAAGAAGGGCGATACCGCCAAGGGGTTAGAGCAGATCCGCGCCGCGGTGACGACCAACCCCAAATTTTGCCTGGGCTACAAGAATCTCGGCCTGATCCAGGAGGAGCAGGGACAGACGGCGGATGCCTGCCGCCAGTTCGCGCGCTACCGGGAGAACTGCCCGGACGTGGCGGAGGCCTATCTTCGCGAGGGCACCTGCCTGGCCAAGTTGGGTCGGCGCGAAGAGGCGCTGGATCGCTTCAAGAGCTGCGAAGAGAAGGCGACCGCACCGCTGCAGAAGGACGAGTGCCAGCTCTTTAGAGAGAAGCTCGAGTAACGTGGACGTCCTCGATTTTGGCCAGTACCTGGCGCGGCAGCGTGAGCTTCGAGGGCTCTCGCGCGGCGACGTGGTCGCGGTGACCAAGATCTCCGAGTCGACGATTGCGGCGCTGGAGGCCGGGGAGCTGGGGCGGCTTCCCAGCCGGACGTACGTGCTGAAGTTTATCCACGCCTACGCGGAGGCGATCGGGCTGGAGCCCGAGGAGACGGTGCTCCGCTACGAGGAGATCGACCCCTCCGAGGCCACCTCGGCGTTTCACGCGGCGGCGCCGGCGCCCTCGGAGGCCAGCAAG
>JBGTHI010000706.1:0-1622 GCA_041746295.1 Myxococcaceae bacterium | reverse complement strand
CCGATCTGGACATGGGGAACCGGGTGGATTTCAAACTCAATGCTCGCAGCCTCGTGAGGAACGGGGTGAATGTCGAAATCGTCCGGCCCCGGAGAGGTAGCCGGTCGTCGGACAGGTCGAATGTCAAAATCGGCTGGTTCACTCGGAGGCTCGCGCCGAGTCACCTGAAGCGGTGCAGCCATCCATGCCTGCTGAAGCTCGAGCGCCTCCATCAGTGCTCTGACGGCTGCTGCACCCGCTCCAGAGCATGTTGCGCGAGTAGTATCGCCGCGCCGACTGGCTCCGGTCGCGACCCTTTGGGGACGACCCACGACGACTACAGTCACATTTCCAGACGTCCCACCTGCCATGGCACCGCCCCCCGCCCAACACCGCAATCGAGGGTCCGTAGCATCAGTACCAAGCTCGAATCAATCTGGGCTTCCTGGGAGTTGGTACACATCCCGTACCCACCGCAAACCGCCAATCGCTTCCACAGCCTGCGCGACAGCGGCAAAGCCGGCCCACTCCTAGCTCCTCGGAGCGGCTCGTGCCTTTGTCCAATCACTTCCAGGGTGTACGAGTGCCGAGGGCCGGAATCGAACCAGCGACACGAGGATTTTCAGTCCCGGTGACGGATTGGCCAGGGCCAAGAAAACGTTGAGGAACGGGGCTGACGAGGACGGGCGCTGTAGTACATTTGTAACAGCAAGGGCCTATTTCATCGTTCGGCGGGCCGCGAGGCGCTCTGGATGCTCGAACGCGTCGGCGAACTGATCGAGCTCTGCTTCCGTCATTCCGAGAGCCTTTCCTTCCGCCCTCCATTTGGCCACCGTTCCCTCAATCTTCTTCAGGATGCCCTTGGCCTTCGATAGCGGGAGCCGGAAGTAGGGAGTGACGGACATCAACGCCTCGATGCTCGCCTCGGGACCACTCTCCTCGGAGATCCAGGTCTTGAGCTCTCGCACGCGCTCGGGGAAAGGGTTGAGATCGAACGCCGGCGTCAGTCGCCAGGCGGAAGAGCGCCGCTGGCTCATCGAGGACCTCTGGGCGGACGAGGCCGTGGGAATAGTCGGGGGCGAGCCCAAGTGCTGCAAGTCCTTCCTGGCTCTCGACATGGCCGTCGCGGTCGCCACCGGGAAGCCGTGCCTCCGCCACTTCCAGGTGCCCCGGCCTGGACGGGTCCTCCTCTTCGCGGCGGAGGATGCACTCCACATTGTCCGCCAGCGCCTTGACGGCATCTGCCGCGCTGCTGGCACCTCCTTGGCTGACATCGACGTCCAGGTCATCACGGCCCTGTCGGTCCGCCTCGACCTCGAGCAGGATCGCAAAGCCCTGACGGCCACCATCGATGAGCTGCAGCCGCTGCTCGCCTTTCTTCGCGATCTCCAGCGTCGGTTTCACCTCGCCGTCGTGCTGGTGCACCACGCCCGCAAAGGTGCTGGGAAGGAACGGGCAGGCCAGGCGCTCCGCGGCTCGAGCGAGTTTCACGCCTGGGGCGATTCGAACCTGTACCTCCGCCGCCGCGAGGAGCAGCTCGTCTTGTCCACCGAGCACCGCGCCGCTCCGTCGCAGTCCAACATCTCTCTGGAACTCCGTACCGATGGTGACGCGATCGCGCTCGCGATCAGCCAGGCGCCACC
>JBGTHI010000705.1:0-1592 GCA_041746295.1 Myxococcaceae bacterium | reverse complement strand
GCGGCGGAGAAGCTCCTGGAGGCGGCGCGCGAACGGGGGCTGGAGACCACCGTCTACCGTCCCGGCGCCATCGGCGGCGACAGCGCGACCGGCTCCGGCAATCCGAAGGACCTGATCTGGGCCTTCCTCAAGGGGTGCCTGGAGCTGGGAGCCTCCCCCGAGATCGACGCGGTCTTCGAGCCGGCGCCGGTGGATTGGGTCAGCCGCGCCATCGTGACCCTCTCCCGGAGCAAGCAGAGCCGTGGGAAGGCGTTCCACCTGTTCAACCCCCGCCCCGTCCCCTGGCCGGAGGTCTTCGCCTTCGCCCGCTCGCTCGGCTACTCGGTGCGGGAGGTCCCCCTGGCCGTCTGGCTGGACGAGCTGATGCGCGCGATCCGCTCCGGGTCCGAGAACGCGCTGAACCCGTTCTGGCCCCTGCTGACCGGCGAGATGGGGGAGCAGCCGCTCGAATCGGGCCGGCGCTTCGACGACCGCAACACCCGCGAAGGGCTGGCCGGCACCTCCGTGACCTGCCCCTCCGCGGGGGAGCTGCTGCCCACATACTTCAACTTCCTGATCGGCAGCGGCTTCCTCCCGCCGCCGCCGGTGGCGGGGTTGGTGCACCGGACGATGCAAGAGGTTCCGTCCAGATGAACGACTCTTCGGTTGATGGGTGAGATTCGCCCTCAAGCGTTAGAATAGAGACTGAAGCGAAGTACTTGCAGACCTCGATTGGAGTGAATGGTGGCGACTGCAGATCAGCTCAAGGCTCTCTTGAAGAGCTACGCGGCACGGGACGACGATCGGTTCCGCTCGGTAGCCATGCAGATTGCTGCCCATTCGGCCAGTAAAGGGAACATGCGGCTGGCCGAAGAGCTTCGTTCACTGGTAGATGAATCGCGGCGGAAGCAGGCGCCTGTGGGAGAGCCCCGGGCAGTTCCTATCGTCCGGCCTGTGGGTGAGCTTGCAGGTCTCATTACGGCCTCCTATCCCGACACTCGTTTGGCGGACATGGTTCTCTCAGAAGAGGTGCGGAGCCGTGTGGAGCAGGTCATCCGCCAATATCGCCAGCGGGACTTGCTCCGGTCTCATGGCCTGGCGCCCAGACGCAAGCTGTTGCTGATCGGTCCACCCGGTTGTGGCAAGACAATGACTGCCTCGGTATTGGCCAGTGAGTGCGGCTTGCCTCTGATGTTCGTGCAACTCCACGGTCTGATCACCAGGTACATGGGAGAGACCGCAGCCAAGCTCCATCTGGTATTCGAGGCAATGGGGCAGACACTGGGCGTCTATCTGTTCGATGAGTTCGACGCGTTGGGAGCGAGCCGAGACGCGCGGAACGATGTTGGAGAGATTCGACGGGTACTCAACTCATTCCTGCAATTCATCGAGCGGGATGAGTCCGGTAGCATCATCGTCGCCGCAACCAACTATGTCGACATGCTCGATGAGGCGCTGTTCCGTCGCTTCGACGACGTCATCCTTTATAAGCTGCCGAATGGTTCGATGGTTCAGGCCCTGGTCGAAAATCGGCTGAGTACTTTCAACCTCGAGGGCTTTCGTTGGCGGCAGATTGCGACTGCCGCCCGTGGCTTGAGCCATGCGGAGATCGC
>JBGTHI010000704.1:0-2262 GCA_041746295.1 Myxococcaceae bacterium | reverse complement strand
CCGGCACGTACCTCCTATGCGGCTCGACCGGGTGCGGGGGGCGCTGTGGGTTACGTTCGTCCCACTGCCTCCTCAGTTTCGCCGCGGCCCACCGCGCCCGGAAGCGGCTCCGGTGCCGATCCGCGCTCGCTGCGTCCGACCGCTACCCAGGCGGTGCTGATCAGCCGACCCTCGGTCTCAATCCGCCGGGTCACGCCGCCCTCCACCGCGCACAAGAACATCCCTCTTGCCCCGGGCCGTAAGGCGATCGGCGAGGTCCGTGAGTTCAAGGTCGTCCCGGACCATTTGGGCCGGGGGCGCGAGCTGGTCGACGTCTCGAAGAACAAGGCCGACCGCGGCAAGAAGCGGGTGGCCGAAAAAGAGGGGACCATCTCCAAGCAGGAGCTGACCGACCTGGTCTGGGGACGCGTCTCCATCCCGATTCGCGGTAAGAAGCGGAAGCCCACCAAGAAGGGCGCCAAGACCCTGATCACCGAGATGTCCGAAGAGAAGAAAGTCATCAAGATGGAAGAGGCGATCACCGTCTCCGATTTGTCCCAGCGGATGGGCGTCAAGAGCGCTGAGCTCATCCGCAAGCTGATGGGTCTGGGGAAGATGGTCACCGCCAACCAGAGCCTGGATGCGGACACCACCACGCTCCTCGCCAGCGACTACGGCTGGAAGGTGGAGAAGGTTGGCTTCGAGGTGGAGGACCATCTCCCCGACATCGAAGAAAAGCCCGAGGACGCTAAGCCGCGTCCCCCCGTTGTCACGGTGATGGGCCACGTCGACCACGGAAAGACCTCTCTGCTCGACACCATCCGCAAGGCCCGGGTGGCGCAGGGCGAGGCCGGCGGCATCACCCAGCACGTTGGTGCCTATACGGTGAACACACCCAAGGGCGATATCACCTTCCTGGATACGCCGGGCCACGAGGCGTTCACGGCGATGCGGGCGCGGGGGGCTCAGGTCACCGACGTGGTGATCCTGGTGGTCTCCGCGGACGACGGCGTGATGCCTCAGACCAAGGAGGCGATCGCTCACGCCAAGGCGGCCGAGGTTCCGATCGTGGTGGCGATCAACAAAATCGATCTGGCCGGTGCCAACCCCGAGCGGGTAAAGCAGGATCTCGCGTCGCTGGAGCTGGTCCCGGAAGAGTGGGGCGGCGATACGATGATGGTTCCGGTCTCCGCGAAGACCGGCCAGGGCGTGGATCTCCTGCTGGAGAATGTCGCCCTGCAGGCCGAGGTTCTGGAGCTCAAGGCCAACCCCGCCCGTCCGGCAATGGGCGCAGTGATCGAGGCTCAGCTCCGCAAGGGGCGAGGTCCGGTCGCTACGGTGTTGGTGCAGGAGGGCAGCCTTCGAGTAGGCGACGCCCTGGTCACTGGTACCCACTACGGCCGGATCCGCGGCATGATCAACGACCAGGGAGAGCCGGTGAAAGAGGTCCTTCCCGGCTACTCGGCGGAGATCCAGGGGCTCTCTGGAGTTCCCGGCGCGGGCGACACCTTTAACATCGTGGAGGATGAGAAGGCGGCCAAGGAGATCGCCGATCACCGTGCGATGAGGGAGCGGCAGGCCGAGGTGGGCAAGACCGCCAAGGAGTCGCTGGACGATCTCATGTCCCGGATCAAGGCAGGCGACGTGAAGGAGCAGCGGATCGTCTTGAAGGCGGACGTGCAGGGCTCGCTGGAGGCGGTGGCCGCGGCGGTCACCAAGCTCTCCACCCGCAAGGTCAAGGTGGAGATCATCCATAAGGCGGTCGGCGCGATGTCCGAGACCGACGTGATGCTCGCCAGCGCCTCCAAGGGCATGGTGGTGGGCTTCAACGTCCGTTCCGAGTCGGGTGCGGAAGCCACGGCCAAGGCCCAGGAAGTTCCGATCCAGAGCTACAACATCATCTACGAGCTGTTGGATGGCGTGAAAGCGGCGATGGAAGGGCTGCTGGAGCCAATCCGCACTGAGCGGAAGCTGGGCCGTGCGGAGGTCCGCAACCTCTTCAACGTGCCGAAGCTGGGAACCATCGCCGGAGCGGCGGTGGTGGACGGCACCATCAAGAGGTCGGCGATCATCAAGCTGGTGCGGGACAACAAACAGATCCACACCGGCAAGATGGCGTCTCTCAAGCGGTTCAAGGACGACGTCCGCGAAGTCGCTCAGGGATTCGAGTGCGGCATTGGGCTCGAAGGCTACAACGATCTCAAGCCTGGTGACATCATCGAGGCGTATGAGATCGAGGAAACCCGCCCCAGCCTCAACTAGACAACGGGCGAAGTTTCTGAG
>JBGTHI010000703.1:0-4249 GCA_041746295.1 Myxococcaceae bacterium | reverse complement strand
TAACCACGTCCGAAAGAGAAAACATTGCGACCGCCCCCTGCTTGTGTGCCGATCAAATCGGCCACATACCCATTATCGTCGGACCGGGTGGGAGGTTTCTCCTCGTTTGATAAAACAAGCAGCCAACAAAAATCAGCCGGTTGCTGGCATCTTCTATCGTGATGGGCCCGGACGCTCCAATAAGGGCGGGCGGTCCTTCCCGTCCTGGGTTCTTTGAAGCTCGAGCTCCTGGAGCAGGACCGCCGGTGAAACTGCCGACACGGGAACCATCCCGCTCTCGGCTCCGCAATAACCATTGAAGACGCCAACCGTCTTTCCGGCAGCCAGAATCCGGTTCACCGCCGACAGCGGCGTTCCGACGATCTCCACTCCCCGCACCAGCCGCTCCGAGCCGTCCTTGACGTCCACCCGAAAGACCATCCGCGGAATTCCCTTGAATGCCTGATAGCCCGAGCTCGAGGTATCAGTATTGCCACCGGTGACATCCCGGATCAGCAGACCGTAGGGCTTCCCCTGCCGCTTCGCCTCGGCGATCAGCCGGCGCTTGAGCGCCGCGTCGCTCACTGCTCCGCTCGCCTCGACGATCAGGTTGGCCATCCGCGCCACCGGTTTGCCATTCCCCTGGGCCCGGCCGTGGCCATTGGATCTCAGGAAGCCCTCCACCGGCTTCCGCGAGAGCAGGTACTGACGCAGCACGCCCTTCTCCACCAGGCTGGCCCGCTGGGCCGGAACCCCCTGATCGTCAAAGAGGTAGTGGCCGTTCAGCGGCCGTCCCCCCAGCTCCCGCAGCCTGGGGTCGTCATATAGGGTGAGGAACGAGGGCAGAAGCGCCTTGCCGATCTGGCCCTTGAAGGTCTTCCCCTCCGTGTCGCTGCTCTGCCGCTCCCCCTCCAGGCGGTGACCAACCGCCTCATGGAAAAGGACCCCCGCCGCTTCCGGCGCCAGGATGGCAGGGCCGGTATAGGGATCCAGCGCGGGAGCTTCCCTCAGGGCCAGCAGCTCCGAGACCAGGCTATCCGCCTCCTTCCCCAGAGCCTCGTCGCTTGGAAGCCCAGCCTCTCGGGGCGCGTAGAAGTCGCGAGAGTTGTCCAGGAGCTGTCCATCCGGGGCTCGGGTCACCGCTGAGACATGCACGCCATAGAGGAGCCCTTCGGTGGAGATACGGCTTCCTTCGGTGGAGACGAAGAGGCGAACCAGCCGCTCGCCGGTGATTCGCACCTCCGAGTCGAAGAGCTCGGGATGAGCGCTGAGGCGGGCCGAGAGGGCTCGTGCGGCAGCGGTCCATCGTGAGGAGTCGAAAGTAAATGACAACGGAGCCTGAATGAATTGGTTTGGCGGCTCGCGCGAGAAGGAGGGCGGCCGGACGCCCTCAAGGGCGTCCATTGCGTAGACCTCCTCGCCCTTCTTTTTCAGATAATTGAACAGCGCGGCCTTGTATTTCTCGTCGGTCGCCAACCACAGCGCCGTTCGGAGGGCTGCCGGGCTGCTGGGGCCATCATCGACCGGGCCGTTCTTGCGAGCGACGTGGCTCTGCCCTTTGGCTGACAGCGTGAAGCCGAGCTCGTCGTCCTCGGTCGAGTTGTCCAGGACGTACGACCCGACACGCACCTCGACACCCAACTTCCGATCCCGGTAGACATCGTCGGAGAAGACCGCCCCATACCGAGCGCTCACTTCTCGCTGGGTGGAGTCCTTCATCACGTAGCTGATGAAGTAGGGCGATTCGTAGCCGCGAAGCTTGAGCTCACGGGCATTGCGCTGGAGCTCTTCGGTCATCGCGTCCAGCAAGCGCGTGTTCGCGCCCGGGAGATTTGGGGGGTCTGCCGGGGTTGCAGCGGCGCCGGAGAGCCAGAGAATCGCCAGCCAGGAGCTCATCAGGGCTGGAAGTGTAGCTGGACGGCGACCTCCGTTGGGCTTAGCCTTTCAGCGGCACCTAAACCCCCGCCGTCACAACTCTCAAGGTAAGCGTTCGTGACGTACGACGAAGGCAGGTTTGGCAAGTTCGAGATTGACGCCAAGCTTGGCTCGGGCGGAATGGCCGAGGTTTTCCGCTGTCGGCTCGCGGGGATCGGCGGTTTCGAGAAGTTGGTGGTGGTGAAGCGGATCCTCTCGCAACACGCCGACGACCCCTACTTCGTGCAGATGTTCATGGACGAGGCCAGGCTCTCGGCCAACTTGAGCCACCCGAACATCGTCCAAACCTTCGAGATCGATGAGATCGACGGCCTCGCCTACATCGCAATGGAGTACGTCAGAGGTCCTACCCTCTCGCAGCTGATCCGGAAGGCATGGAGGGAGAACCGGGTCCACCTGGGCCACTTCTCGCAGATCGTGGGCCAGGTCGCCGAGGGGCTGCACCACGCCCACACCGCCGTCGACTCGACGGGCGAGCCGATGTCGATCGTGCATCGAGACGTCAGCCCTCAAAACGTGATCCTGTCGCTGGATGGTGTCCCCAAGCTTCTCGACTTCGGTGTGGCGCTGGGGCGGGGCCGCCTGGCCAAGACGGAGGCCGGCACGCTCAAGGGAAAGCTTCGGTACATGGCCCCAGAGCAGATCTCCCAGGCCGGGGAGGTGGACCAGCGGGTCGATATCTTCAGCGCCGGGGTGATGCTGTACGAGGCGACGGTCGGTGAGAACCCGCATGGCGGCAGCGACACCAGCGAGGTGACGCTGCTCAAGAACGTCATGGATGGACTGATGCGGCTTCCCTCCGAAATCTCCCCCGGCTACCCGCGGGACCTTGAGGAGATCGTGATGAGGGCGATCGCGCCAGATCGCTCCCGGCGGTACGGCTCCGCGCGCGAGCTGCACGATGCGCTGGAGATATTCGTGGCCGGCGGAGCCCATGCTTCCAATCAGCGCGCCGTCGCTGCCTGGGTGAACGAGCTCTTCCCTAATTTCGAGGTGACCGCCACCCGGACCAGCGATCGCACACCTGGGACCACCCCGGTTCGCTCCCGCGGCAGCACCGCCCAGCGCAAGCTCGGGAGCTCAGACCGGTGGCCGTCGCAGCCTCACCATACGCCAAGCGCCGGGAGCCTCCCCTCTTTCGAGATCGACACCGCGTCGACGCTCAAACCCTCCACTCGATGGCCATGGGTGGCCGTGGGATTGGTGGTCCTCGCCTGCCTCGGAACCCTCCTCTATCTGCAGGGACGACGCTCGGCGCAGGGCTTGGCGGCCTACGTCCGCACCACGCCGGATGCGAGCGGACCGGAGACCGCCCCTCCCTTCAACGCCGATGAGGCCGGTAGGGTGTACCTGGACGAAGCGGAGCGGTACGCTGAAGCGAGCCGCTACGGTCTGGCGCTGCAGCTCTTGAAGCAGGCGCGCGAGGTGAAGATTCAGGATCCGGCTCTCAACATCCGTCTGATGCAGGTCGGTGACGCGATCGAGATTAAGGCGCTGCTCTACAAGGCCAGCGGCCTGATGGAGAAAGGCGACCTCAACGGAGCGGTCGATCAGGGCAAGCTGGTCCTTGAGCGCGACCCGACCAACGCCGAGGCGCTGGCCCTGATCGCCAAGGTGCGGGAGGCCCGAGAGACGAAGAGGCCGGCCGTGCAGAGCAGCTCGACCAGGGAGCGGAAGGACTCGTACGGTTTTCTCTTCATCAGCTCCAGCCCGGCGGGAATGGTCTTCGTGGACGACGAGCTGATCGGCAGGACGCCGATCAAGGGCCGTGCGGAGCTGGCCGGGATCCATGCGATCCAGATCCGCGAGAACGGCTTCTACCCGGCCGAGACCACCATCCGGGTGGAGGGAGGAAAGAAGGTCACGCTTTCGCTCACGCTCCAGGCCAAGGAGCAGAAGCACCAGCCCATCGAAATGCCTGATGAACCACCGCTTCGCCCCAAGGCGTCAGCCCCAAAGACACCCGGCGCCTCAACGCGCTAACTCGGCGCTGAACCCGGACCGCGGACCTACCAGGACCTTCAAGGCCCTGGGCACCAGCTCTACGTCGATCGGCGTCTCCCCATACAGCTCGCCGTCGACGTCGACCTCCTGCCGCGGCAGCGCCTCCAGTCTGACCGAGGCCGACCTCACATGCTGCACCGACGGATCCTCGACATGCTTGCCCGCGCGCAGCCTGGCGCCCACTCTCGCCAGGGTCCAGAGATCCCTCCAGCGCAAGGAGGACGGATCGCCCTCCCCTTCCAGAGATTGAGCGCCGATCGCATAGAGGTCCAGCATGCCGTCCCGGAGCGTCGCATCCGGAGCAATCAGCAACCCGCCGCCGTGGTAGCGG
>JBGTHI010000702.1:0-4660 GCA_041746295.1 Myxococcaceae bacterium | reverse complement strand
GCTTCGTCGGGCGAGACATCGGTCCAGCTGTCGGGAGTCGCCCAGACCGCTCGTGGCCCGGTGTTGAGGGTGGGCTCGCGGAACGGGTGCAGTGCCAGCCCTACCGGCAGTGCCAGCCCGTCGGTTGTTCGACCCACCAGCAGAAGCGAGGTCAGCGCGCCCTGACTGGCGGGCGTAAGGCTCACCTCGCGAACGGGAAAGACCAGCGTCTCGAGCCGACCGCGAAGACCGGCTTGGCGTTGCTTCCCTGACCAGGTGTTTTGGCTGGGTCGAGGGTGAGAGCTCATGGGGGATCGGTCTGAACAACGCGATTATCTCGCCGGCTCCAACCTTGTTGCCCCCGGCCGGCGAGACGCGGGTCGCTGCTCCGAGCAGGCGAGCTGAATCGCGAAGTAAGGCTTCGGAATCCCACCGCTTCCGGACTATATCCAGCCCACTTCATGGCGGTTGAGCTCAAACGCGGCGGGCTGCATCTCTCGGGAACTCCTCTCTGGCTGGACGCAAAGCGGAAGTCGGAGCTTTCGTTCGTCTCCCACGCTCATTCGGACCACATCGCGCGCCATGAGCGAGTGATCGCGACCGCTCCCACGCTTCGGTTGATGGCGGACCGGCTGGGCGCCCTCAAGTCGCCTCTGGCGGTGCCCTACAACCGTCCGTTCGAGCTGGGGCCGCTGGTGCTCGAGCTGCTCCCGGCCGGCCACATCCTGGGGTCGGCGCAGCTTCGAGTCACCCGCGAGGACGGCACCCGGATCGTCTACACCGGCGACCTGAACATGGAGCCGTCGCTCACCGCTGAGCCGGCGCAGGTGGCCGAGTGCGACGTGTTGGTGATGGAGTCGACCTTCGGCCATCCTCGCTACGTCTTCCCTCCCAAGGAACAGGTGCTGGACGAGATCGAGGGGTGGGTGAAGGCCAATCGCGCGCAGGGGAAGGCCAGCGTGCTCCTGGGCTACGCGCTGGGAAAGAGCCAGGAGGTGATTACCCATCTGGTGCAGCGCGGCCACTCGGTCTGCGCGCACAAGGACATCTGCACCATGGCGGAGCTCTACGCCGAGTTGGGGACGCCGATCGGAAAGCTGCGCTGCTTCGACGGGCTGCTGGAGGACGGCGAGGTGGTGGTGGTGCCTCCACACCGCAAGCATTCGATCCGCGCTCTCTGGCCGCGCGAGGTGGCGGTGCTGACCGGCTGGGCGATGGATCCGGGCGTCGCCTCCCGCTACGGTGCCCACCGCGCCTTCGCCCTCTCCGACCACGCCGACTTCCCCAATCTGGTGAGGTACGCCAAGGCCACCGGCGCGGACCACGTGATGACCTGTCACGGCTTTGCCGAGGAGCTGGCCCAGTCGCTGCGCGACGAGGGGCTCTGCGCCCGGGCGATCCACCGGCCGCTCCAGCTGGAGCTCCCGCTCTAGGCGCTGGGGAACAGCTTGGGGAAGAGCGCTTCCGCCGACTCGACCGAGAAGCGCAGGTAGACGGGCGCTTTGGGGGTGTCAGAGGCGATCAAGCCGGCGTTCTGCAGCTCCTTGAGAACGTCGCGGCTCGTCCTCTCGGACATCCGGGTCAGGAGGGGTGCATCGCCTCGGGGCAGGGTGCCGCGCAAGACCAGCTCATTCAGGATCCGAACGGCTTCGGGACGGAAGCCACTTCGCCGGCCATGTTGCGAGATTCGATCCTGCAGGCGATCCAGCTCGAACTGCGAGGACATGAAGCGCACCTGATCCAGGCAGACCTTGAGGAACCAGATCGCGAAATCGTTGAGCCGCCGCAGAGAGAGATTTCCTGGACCGTCCAGGTCGCCCTCTCGTGGTGTATCGGCGAGATCCATCATTGCTTTGTACTCGGATCTGTCTGTCAGACCGCGCGCGAGCCCACGGGAGACGGACCACAAGCTGTGCGCGCCAACGCCTGCCCCAAGACACATCGCGTGAGACATCAAGCGACTCACCCGACCGTTTCCATCGGGGAAGGGATGGATATAGTTGAACCGGTGGTGAGCCGTCGCTATCGCCGCGATTCTTTGGCTCGGGCTGAGCGACGTGGAGCGGAAGCGATCCGCGAAGTATTCCATGAACTGGGCGACGCGGTCACTGAAGGGAGGTAGGTGGCGTCCCACGGCGACGTCGTGGTCGGGAAGCGAACGCCATTCGCCCGGAACCATCGTCAGGGTTCGTCCGACTCCCGAGACCCTCAGCTGAGAATCCGACGCGCCCTGGCAGAACTCCTTGTGCAGCCACCGGATGAAGTCGGGTGAGGTGGGCTCGGAGAGCCGTGCGTCGGAGTGCGCCCGATCGATCTTGCGTTGCACCTCGATGTGCGCCCGCGCTTCGAGCTGGAGATCTCTTCTGGCGGGCTCGCGCTCCAGCTCGTCCACGAGCGCGCGCTCGATGTCCCTGGGCCGGGTATTGTGTCCCTCGATCAAGTTGCTGTAGTAGCAGTTCATCACTCGGACGAGATCGGCCAGGCTCTCGGCGGTTCGGGGATGCAGGGCTCTGCCCAACTGAGTTGCGGCGGCCGGGAGCTCGGTGAGAAGATCGGCCAGATCCGGAGGGAAGCTCTCCGGGAAGCAGGGCTCGATGCTCTGGGTAAAATGCGCCACGATTTGCCGATTCTATCCTCTCTTAAACCCTTGATATAGAGTCTCTTTCACGGACCCTTTGCCCAGTTTTGCCGATCCTCGACGCCGGTCCGGAATGAGCTCCAAGCCTTCATAATTAATAGCCTTTTTGGACCAAATGGAGGGGTGAGCGCCGATTTCCTGCCGAAGGCGGCAGTGCTGACCAGCTAGGCGATGGATCCGGGCGATCCACCGGCCGCTCCAGCTGAAGTTTTCGTTCTAGGACCGGTAGGCCCAGGGCTCGCGCCAGAGCCGAGACGAAAAGATCGCCGAGGAGCTGTCGCGCTGGACGACCGCTCGATGAGCGCGCCGCTCTATCGGGAGCTGGCCCTGTCGCTGCGCGACGAGGGGCTCTGCGGCCGGGCGATCCACCGACCGCTGCAGTTGGAGCCTCCACTCTCCGATTACAGTGCCTAGCTTCGTGCGATGAAAAAGCACACACATTACCATCTGCTGGGTCGGTCGGGCCTGCGCGTCAGCCCGTTGGCCCTGGGAACGATGACCTTTGGCACGGAGACCGGTTGGGGCGTCCCGAAAGAGATCGCGCATCGGCTGCTGGCGCGCTATCTCGACGGAGGCGGCAACTTCATCGACACCGCTGATGGTTACACTGGCGGCACCAGCGAGAAGTTGATCGGTGAGTACTTCGAGTCGGCCGGCGGTCGCGACCGGGCGGTGATCGCCACCAAGTTCACCATGGGTTCCAACAAGGGCGATCCCAACTCCGGCGGCAACGGCCGCAAGAACATCTACCAAGCGCTAGAGGGATCGCTGAATCGGCTCAAGACCGATTACGTCGATCTCTACTGGTTGCACGCCTGGGATGGAATGACCCCGGTGGAGGAGGTGCTCTCCACGCTGACCGACCTAGTCCGCGCGGGGAAGATCCGCTACGCCGGCCTCTCCGACGTTCCGGCCTGGTACTACGCCCATGCGCAGACCTTGGCGGAGCGCCAAGGTCTCACCTCGATCATCGGTCTGCAGCTGGAGTATTCGCTGGTGGAGCGCAACATCGAGCGCGAGCATATCCCCGCGGCGCTGGCGCTGGGCTCGGCCGTCGTCGTTTGGAGCCCGCTCGCTTCGGGACTGCTCACCGGCAAGCACCGGAGGGAAGGCGCTGAGGTGAAGGGGGAGGGGCGGCTGCCGTCGATTCCTCAGTCGGGCAATCCTGGCTTTACCAAACTGCTCACCGAGCAGAACTGGAAGATCGTGGACGCGCTGGTCCAGGTGGCGGGCGAGCTGGACCGGCCGCCGGCGCAGGTGGCTCTCAACTGGGTGGCCAACCGACCGGGCGTGGGGGCAGTGTTGATTGGCGCGACCAAGCCGGAGCAGCTGGAGAAGAATCTGGAATCGCTGGACTTCGAGATTCCTCAGAAGCAAGCACAACGGCTGGAGAAGGTGGGACGGCCGGAGCTGATCCACCCGTACATCTTCTTCGAGACCGAGTTTTTCCGAGACGAGATGTTCACCGCAGGGACGCAAGTGCGCGCGGAGCCGGGGGGCTTCCGTCCTCGCTCGAGGTACTAATTCGCTGGTTTATCCTCCCTTGGCATCCTCGCCGGGAAGGCTGCCGAGGTAGAGGGTCCGCTCGGTGCTTGAGGCCTCACCCACCTGTCGGGTGCGCTCGAATGGCCCTTACGGCGACTGCACCAAGAGCTTCTGATCCTCGCAGACGCGGCAGCGCAGGTGGATGAAGAGATCCCCCTCGCTGTCCTCGGGGACCGAGCCCTCCGGCACACCCAGCTGCTCCGCGGCCAGCTTTGCCACCTTGGCCGGAACGTCCTGCGCGCTGAGCGCCTGGACGAACTGCATCTCCTGCTCGTGATGCTCGCGGAACTCGGGATCCTGAATCCAGGGCGGCTCCACTCCCTCGGGCAGCCGGTTGAGCTGCTCCAGATGACTGGTGGCCTCCGCCAGATAGGCCAATCGTCGGAGCCGGGCCTCCTCGGGGAGCGCCGCGAACGACTGGAATCCTTCCGCCAGAGCCGCGCGATCGCCTCCGGTCGCACCCTGAGCCAGCTCCAGCGCCGGCTCACTCGACTCCAG
>JBGTHI010000701.1:0-3240 GCA_041746295.1 Myxococcaceae bacterium | reverse complement strand
GGCGCGATCGAGGGCGGCAAGGGCGAGCACCTCAAATTCCAGGGCCCGCTCCATGGCACTGGTGGCCAACCTCACGAACCCGGGCTTGAAGGAGGCCCTCATCTCCGCCAATGTCTTCCGCCCCTCTGCCATCCCCTCGCTCAGGCTGCGGTGCCGTCCACGTACGGCGCTCCGT
Source organism: Myxococcaceae bacterium (assembly GCA_041746295.1). GTDB lineage: Bacteria > Myxococcota > Myxococcia > Myxococcales > Myxococcaceae > JBGTHI01. Next base: position 3,065 of record JBGTHI010000701.1, on the reverse strand, counting down.
CGACCCTCCCGCGACAGAAGCAGCTCAAAGGTCGTCTGCGCTGCCTTGGTCGCGGTGTCGGCCTCCCACCGGGCCGAGCGCAGGCCATTGATCGCTGCCTGGAGCTCTCCGCGATCCAGCCGCTCCCGGCCGTCGCGAAGAGTGCTTTGCGCCACGCGAAGCTCCTGCAAGCCGCCCTTGTCCTCGGGGAGGAAGCTCTCCGGGGGAATGGCCAGGGTCTCCGAGACCCGTGCGTGGACCTCCGCAACCCTCCGCTCCGCCGCGAGAACTCCCTGCTCTGCCTCCAGCGGAGCGGTCGCGACCGCTCGCGCGGCGTCCAGGTAGGAGGTGCCCATGCTGCGCAGCTGCAGCCCACACTGGTGGACCCTCATCGTGCCCCAATCGCCGCTCAGCTCCTCGAACAGCGAAAGGATCTCCTCCTGGCGCTGGGCGAGGTAACTGTCGATCCCGGATGCGAGCGCGCCCTGCGACCCCAGGGCATCCCTCGCTGCCCAGAGAGCAGGATCGCAGCGCTCCCGAGTCTCTTCGAGCAGGGTCAGAATCCTCTCGGTATTCTTCAGCGTAGTTGAGGCATGGCGCCCCGCGGAGACCGCTTGCAGAGGGTCGAGCTGATAGGCGGTCTGCGACGTCGTCACCGCCTCGACCGCTTGCGCCACCAACCGGTCCCCCTGCGCCAACGGCGAAAACCAGCTCCGCCAGCCCGTGCCGCCTGCGCCCAGGGCCGCAAGCCGTTCTCGGATGGCCGCCAGGCGGCTTCCGAGCAGGCCGGGATCCAGCGCCTGTCGTGCCCGATCTACCTCTTGTTGGAGCCCCGTCAGCTCCTCCCGGGTCTCCGCAAGCGTGCTATCGACCCGGCCGAACAGCTCTCCCAGGGTCATGGACCGGGTTTCGCAATGGACCGGCGCGGACTCTCTGAGCACCCTCCACCCCTCCTCAATACGCGGAAGCCAAGGCCGTTCGGCTCCGGGGATACCGAAGGTGACCTGGACGGCGTGCGTGACCCGTGCACCGACCGCGTCGATCAGCGATGAAAGGTCCAACACTTGCTGCCGGAGTATGGCTGCGCGCAGCTCGGTCACCCCCTGGGAACCGCTCAGGGAGCCAATCTGGACCCGCAGCCCGCCGACCTCATCGACCAGCTCGGCGAAATGGTCCGCCGCCGCTCGCAGATCCAGCGGCCTCGGCTCCGTGTTGAGGGGCCGAGAGGACGGCGCCGAGGAACGGACCTGATTTCGGCGGACTGGCCGTGGGTGAGCGGCACGTGAGAAAATCTTTAGGCCTCCAAGAATTGTCGCTCTCACGCTGGCCCCCCGTGGGCACTTTATATCCTATGAGCTACAGGACAGTGCCGAGCAGCCGGGCTTCGACCGGGCCCAGTCCGGCCGCTTGGCGGCGTAGCGCTCGTTGCCGGGCTGCTCGTCGAAGGGGTGGCGCATCACCTCGAGTAGGGCGTGAATCTTTGAGTCATCCCCGCCGTGGGCGGCGTCGATCGCCTCCTGCGCCAAGTAATTCCGAAGGACGTACTTGGGATTGACTGCTTCCATGGCCTTGGAGAGCCCCGCAATATCGGCGCCCCGCGGTCGCGTCCGGTGCCACCAGGCCTGCAGCCAGCGCAGCCCAGCCTCCCGGTGGCTCGGCGGAGGCTCGCTGTAAAAGCTCTCCTCGACGATGGGCGGGAGCTCGGAGGGCTCGGTTTCGGCACGCGCCAGCTGACAGAGGCCGCGGAAGAAGCGGGTCATATCCAGCTCGTGGGAGGCAAGCCAGACGAACAGCCGGTTGACCAGCGCCTCATCCTCCTCCCTTGAGAGCGAAGGCAGCCCCAGCTTGGCCGCGAATCGCTTCTCTACCGCGCTCTCGTAGGCGCGCCCGTACGCTTCGGCTCCCGCCTCCAACAGCGACCGGTCGTCGGCGACGAGCGGCAGCAGCGCCACCCCCAGCCGCTCCACGTTCCATAGTCCGATCCCCGGCTGATTGCCGAAGCGATACCGTCCGTGCTCGGCGTCGGTGGTATTGGGGGTCCAGCTGGGGTCGAAGTTGTCGACCCAGCCGTAGGGGCCGTAGTCAATGGTGAGCCCCAGGATCGACATGTTGTCGGTGTTCATCACGCCGTGCACAAAGCCCACCGCCTGCCAATGCGCGATCAACCGCGCGGTTCGGCGCGCCACCTCTAGGTAGAGGGACCGCACCTGACTCTCGAGAGTGCCCTCCAGCTCGGGATAGAAGTGGCGAAGGGTGTAGCGAGTCAGGCTCTCCAGCAGAGGCGGATCCCCCCGGCTGGCGGGCAACTCGAAATTGCCGAAGCGGAGGAAGCTGGGCGCGACCCGGCAGACCACCGCGCCCGGCTCCACCGCTGGGTGGCCGTCGTAGAACATGTCGCGCATCACGCCCTCTCCGGTCGCAACCAGCGATAGGGCGCGGGTCGTCGGAACCCCCAGGTGATGCATCGCCTCGCTGCAGAGAAATTCGCGGATTGACGAACGCAGCACCGCCCGTCCATCGGCGCGACGCGAATAGGGTGTGGGTCCGGCCCCCTTGAGCTGGAGCTCCAGCCGCCCGCCATCGCGGCCGGGCAGCTCGCCCAGGCTGATCGCCCGGCCGTCGCCGAGCTGTCCCGCCCAGTGGCCGAACTGGTGCCCGCCGTAGCGCGCGGCATAAGGCTGCATTCCGGGCAGCACTTGGTTGCCGGCCAGCGCCTCGAGCGCGGCTGCGCTCGCCGGCTTTTCGATGCCGAGGTATTCGCCCAGCGCGTGCGACCAGCCGAGGAGCTTCGGCGCGGCCACCGGCGTGGGATCGACGCGCGTGTACGACGCGTTCGGCACCTGGCGCGACAGGTTGTCCAGCACCGGGTCGGCCGGCAGGTCGCGCACGAAGCTCCCCTCGAAGGCGAGGTCGGTGAGCTGGAGCGCAGCGGGTGCGCGCCTGGGTTGGGCCGGAGTCACTGCCGCCATTGTGCAGCAAGACCCAAGCCCGGAACGGCTATGCCTCGTCGCTGGGAGGGGCGGCGCGGGCCAGCTCGCCAATGAGCTGCAGCAGCTCGCGCGGCTCGTAGGGCTTGCCGACATGAT
>JBGTHI010000700.1:0-2856 GCA_041746295.1 Myxococcaceae bacterium | reverse complement strand
GAGCAAAACGAACCGACCGCAGCTTGCGATCGAGGTCTTGGAGATCGTCCGGCATTTCCGTCATCGGACCAGCACCTTGCGGAGACGTACCAGGGCACGCCAGAGCCTGGTTCTGGTGGCGGCGGCGCTCAGACCCAGGATCTGGCCGGCTTCAGCCATCGGGATCTCGCTTCCGTAGCAGAGACCGATAACCTCGCGGTCGCCAGGACGGAGCTCGGCCATGGCGGCCAGGAGCCCAGCGACCTCTTCCTCCCAGAGCAGCCGCTCCTCCGGTGAGGGCGCCTGGTATTCGAGGTCCCGCATTCCCGCGAGCGACACCAGCTGGCGACGCTGAGCCTGGCGGAAGTGGTCACGAAGCACGTTCTGGGCAATCCGGAACAGCCAGGCCCGGGGACCGCCGATGGCGGGGTCGAATCGGGCGAAGCTTTTGAGGGCGCGGAGGAAGACCTCGGCCGCCAGGTCTTCGGCGAGGTCAGGGGAGGACAGGTGGAACCGGAGGTAGCTATACAGCTGCCCGCCATATGCCTCGTACCAAGCACCGCAAACCGCGGCCGGCTTCTCCCTCCCCGTTACCTCCGCGGCCCTAGGGGCGTTTGGCGGGTCGAGCATTTGTTGGGGCATACCTCCTTAATACGACGAAGCGCGCTGAATGTCACACCACCCTGCTGGGGTCGGCCTGCCGGGCCACCCGGCGAAGCCAGCCCCCTGAAAATAGAGCCGCCCCCGAAGGGGCGGCTCATTCCCGCAGAAACTCTAATCGAAAACCTCAGCACCCGCCACTCGGAGCTGCCAGCGGCGCGAGTCCCGCATTGCCGAGCGCCCGGAGCCCGCTCCCGGCCACGGCCACCGTTCCGCAGAAGGCGTTGTTCAGCAGAACGCCGTTGCTCCCATCGATGGTTAGGGCCCCCGCCACCCGGCTGTACGAGATGCCGGCGTCGCTCCCCGGCACCGACAGGTCACCAATGATCCGCGCGCCCCGCAGCCGATTACCGCTGCCGCTTACGGTAACGTTGCCATTGATGGTGACCGCCCCGCCCTGTGACCCCTCACCAAAGAGCGTCACGTTGCTGCCCGAAAAGTCCAGGTTGCCCTGGTAAGTGCCGGCCCGCAGGAAAACGATCAGATTGCTTGCGGAGAGTGCCACGTTCACCTGCGCATTGGTCATGGTAGGCGTGATCTCAACGACGGTGCCACCGAAGGCGTACTGGACGTTGGCCATCTCACCGGCGCCGCTGCCATCGAGCGCCACGGCGACCTCCCGCAGGTCACCTTGAATCATGTCGAGATTCAGCTGGCCGGTGGCGGCGCCGGCTGCGAACGTAACGGTTCGCACTCCGGGAGTCAGCGGCGCGAGCACCAGATCGCCGTTCACACCCGTTGTGCCGGACGGCCCGCTGGTGACGGTGATGCCGACTCCAGCGCGGCTGGTACCAGGGGTCGGAACGGTGACGGCATTCACCGCATTCACGACCGGGTTCATCACATACACCACGGTGGTCTCGCCGTATGCTGCGGCCGGCGGTTCGGTGGGGCTATCGCCGCCGCAACCCAACCCGATGGCTAGGGCCATCACCCACGCGAGGCGCCGATTAGGACGAGAAACAAGCCAACTTGCCATTCAGCCTCCTGATGGAATAGACGGTTATCGATCGGGCATCAGGAAGGCGTCATGCAGGGTTTGGACCCTTCTGAAGACGGCTCAGACTCCACGACTGAATAGCCCTAACCTCATGGCTGGAAAGGGAGTACTCCGAGGCAGGTCTTTCGCACTGGAGGCGAGGTACAAGGCGGGGTACATCGAATAAGGCAATTCAAGAATCATCGTGGCGAATGCGGGGTTCCCAGAGTGGCTCCTTAGGGCAGGATAGGATCAAACCTGACGTCCCGATAAAACCATCGAAATCTCTCATGCCGCTTGAGGTAGGGGGTGAAGCCGGCGCGGATACACCCCTTGACCGAGCCATGGTTCTGTTCGTCAACAAAGGTGATGACCCACCGGGCCCCGACCTCGGCCGCCCGCTCTGCCACCTGGGCCATCGCCGCTCCCATGATGCCCTTCCCCCGGTACCCCTCGGGGGTGTAGGCGCCCTCCAGCAATGCTTCATCCGGGCCAAGTCTGGGATAGAGATTCCCAAAGACCGCCCGCAGGCGGCCATTCTCCGAGGACGGCATGACCCACTGCATGTAGCAAGGCTTGCCGTCGGGAGCGATGGCAAGGTAGCAGATTCCAAGACCGGACCGGAGCAGGCGAAGCTGGGCCAGCCGCCAGAGCCTTTCATCGGCACTGAGGCCCGGCTCGGGGGCGAGGGCGGAAAGGTCATCGGCCGCAGTCAGCGGTCGCACGGTGATGGGGATCTTGGCACTCGGCCCCGTGAAAGGGACCGACAAGTCCCTCCGCAGTCCCAGCGACGTCGAATCGGAGTAGAGGCGGTAGGTAACGGCCGACCACGCCTTCGCGGCGTTCCCAGCCAGCACCAGGCGCGCGAGGTCGAGGGCACGTGACGCGTAGCCACGAAGCAAGGAAATCCTTTCAGCTAGAAGAAGCCCCCCGAATATCACCGGGGGGCGGTCTCGCCAGCCGTACTCGCCGGATGCCTACTGGCGGCCGACGTCGAGGGCAGGCCGAGACTCGTTCCCCTCCAGCCAGCCAAGAATCTTGTCCTTGACCGCTCCCGCACCTTCGGCGGGGTCGGCAGGGAAGCTGGTCACCGGCGCGCCGTCACGCAGCACCTGCCAGACAGGGCCGGCGGGGGCCTCGCGACTCCGCACGGCGTCATATTCCTTCCCCTGCCAGAATACCGTCACTCGCTCGGCCATCTCCACTCCCTGTAAAGGTTCGTCCCTTATCAGGGTCGC
>JBGTHI010000699.1:0-2661 GCA_041746295.1 Myxococcaceae bacterium | reverse complement strand
ATGGCGAGCGCCTCGCACCCCGGCCGGCTTCGCCGCCTCGCTGGGATTGACTCTGGCCGCCTTCTTCGCCTTCAACAAGCAGGCCTTCTGCAACTACTACTCGGCGGCGCTGGGCGCGCTCTGCGTAGCGGTGGCCTCGGGGGCCGCGGAGGCTCTGGCTGCTCAGACGAAAAGCGAGAGCCCCAGCTAGGCGCAGCTAAGCGTGAGAGGCAGCCTGAGCGGGCCTGGGGGCGGGCTCCATGTTGTGCCAGAACGACTCCGGCACCACCCGTGCCGAACCGAGCACCCGGCGCAGCGCCTCATGTCCGGCATCCAGCTCGCCTCCGCCTTCGGGCAGGTAGTCGAGGAGGGAGGGAAGTCCTTCCAGGGCGCGCTGCGGGAGCTCGTGAATGCCGACCACCGCCTCCACCGCCAGCGCTACTGGCTCCAGAGCACCGCCCAACGTCACGAAGCGGCTGCCGCCGAAGGCCTCGTCGTCGCCTAGAAGGTTGGAGAGGTCGATCACCGGAGTAGGGGTGCCACGCAGCATCGAGAGGCCCAGCACGAAGGAGGGCGCATTGGGCGCGGGCCGGACCGGCAGCGGTCGCATCGTCTCCCAAACGTCGGCGAGGGAGAACGCGCAGATCCTGCCGTGCGCGCGTACGAGGAGAACCGAGCTCTGCGCCATCGCCATCCAGAACCCCCAAAGGCAGGGGTATGTTCTAGGGCGCTCTCCAGCTACAAGGGAAGTTTGTGGCGCATCCCCGAGACCGAGCTGTCCAGCCCCGCGGGAAAAATCCGGCCATGCGTTATTCCTATGTTCTGAGACGGTATCCGGTGCGGAAGATCCAGTGGATCACCACCATGCAGACCAGCAGGAAGCCGGCGGAGAAGGCCAGGCTCAATCCCACCCCAACGTCGGAGATTCCGTAGAAGCTCCAGCGCAGCCCGCTGACCAGGTAAACCACCGGGTTGAACAAGGTGACCGCGCGCCAGAATGGCGGGAGCATCTTCACCGAGTAGAAGCTGCCCCCCAGGAAGGTCAGCGGGGTGAGGATCAGCATCGGGATCAACTGCAGCTTCTCGAAGCCGTCCGCCCATAGCCCGATGATGAAGCCGAACAGGCTGAACGCGGCGGAGGTGATCACCAGGAAGAGCAGCATCCAGACCGGGTGGAGGATCTGCAGCGGCACGAAGAAGCCGGCCGTGGCGATGATGATTAAGCCCAACCCGATCGATTTGCTGGCGGCGGCGCCCACGTAGCCCAGGACGATCTCCAAAGGGGAGGCGGGGGAGGAGAGCAGCTCGTAGATGGTGCCGGTGAATTTTGGGAAGTAGATGCCAAACGAAGCGTTGGAGACGCTGTTGGTCAGCACCGAGAGCATCACCAGCCCGGGGACGATGAAGGCGCCGTAGGCCACGCCGTCCACTTGCGAGATCCGGGAGCCGATCGCCGAGCCGAAGACGACGAAGTAGAGGACGGTGGAGACCACCGGCGAGACGATGCTCTGAAGGAGGGTGCGGAAGGTCCGCGCCATCTCGAACCGGTAGATTGCCTGAATGGTGTAGAAGTTCATTGCGGGTTCTTAAGACCTACCGGTGCTGTTTTACGAGGTTCACGAAGATCTCTTCGAGGGAGCTCTGCTTGGTCTGGAGGTCCTTGAAGGTCACGCCTGCTTCCCGGCAGTCATTGAGCAGCGAGGTAATGCCGGTCCGCTCTCCCGAGGCTCTGGCGGTCTCGTAGGTGAAGACCAGCTCCTGGCCATGGGCGTTGAGCGCGAGCTTGTAGGGGGCGAGGGAGGGAGGCACCTCGCTGAGCGGCTGCTGCAGCTGGAGGGTGAGCTTCTTCTGACCCAGCTTGCGCATCAGCTCGGTCTTCTCTTCTACCAGGACGATCTCGCCCTTGGCGATCACACCGATGCGGTCGGCCAGCTCCTCGGCCTCCTCGATGTAGTGGGTGGTCAGGATGATGGTGGTGCCGTCGTCGCGGAGAGCGCGGACCACCCGCCACATGTCGCGGCGCAGCTCCACATCCACTCCGGCGGAGGGCTCGTCCAGGAAGAGCACCTTGGGCTGGTGCGAGAGCGCCTTGGCGATCAGGACCCGGCGCTTCATTCCGCCGGAAAGCTGCATCATCTTGCTGTTGCGCTTCTCCCAGAGCGAGAGCTCCTTGAGCACCTTTTCGATGTGAGCGGGATCGGGTGGGAGACCGAACAGACCGCGGCTCAGGTTGACCGTTGCCCAGACCGTCTCGAAGGTGTCGGTGGCCAGCTCCTGTGGCACCAGCCCGATCTTGGCGCGGGCGAGGCGGGCCTGGGTGGCGGTGTCGCTGCCGTCTACGATGACGGTTCCGGTGGTGCGGTTGACGATCCCGCAGACGATGTTGATCAGCGTGGTCTTGCCTGCGCCGTTAGGGCCCAGGAGGGCGAAGATCTCGCCGCGCGCGATCTCCAGACTGACATTCTTGAGCGCCTCCAGGCCGGAGGCGTACCGCTTCGAAAGCTGGGAGATCGCGACGACGGCGTTGGACGGGGTGGCTGTGGCGTTCATCGGAGCGGGCGGTATACGACGGGCGTCTGGCGCCTGCCCGGGATTCGTCGCGGGTACCGGGATTGGAGGCTGCTGGGCTCCTATGGGGGTGCGGGAGGGGGCTCGGGCGGGCTCGCGGGGTGAGCGGAAGAG
>JBGTHI010000698.1:0-5419 GCA_041746295.1 Myxococcaceae bacterium | reverse complement strand
CCTCCGGTGGGTGCGGGGCTCCGTAGTCCGTTGGCTGGCAGGGCTGGAGCTGGGCTGGTCCCACCGCACCTACTCACAGCTTCGCCATTTCGATGTCAGCGGGCTGGCTGCTCCGCGTGACTATCAGTTGCCGCTCAGGGCTTTCGGCACCGACAACCTCCTCCTGGCGCCGTTGGTGGGCGTGGAGTGGGCCTTCTCTAATCACGCCAGCCTGTCCCTCATCCCGCGTCTCCACGTGATGTTGGGACCGGAGCCCGCCGTCGCAGCCACTGCCACTCTCGCCTTTTCCTACGCCTGGTACCTGTAGCCTTTCAGTCCGCTCAAGCCCCGCTGCCCTGAAATCTCGCCCCACGCCTGCCTCCGCTTCTGGAGCGGCCCCGCCGGAGGCTCGTCCTACGGCTTCCCAACCTCGCCGTCCCTCATGGAGAACACCTTGCAACGCAACTATGTCGAGCTCGCCGGCTACCTCGGAGCAGATCCAGATGTCCGCACCACTGCCAATGGAGATATCCGGGCCACCTTTCCATTCGCCACCACCGAGCGTTGGGGCAAGGGTCCCGAGGCCCAGCGTACCGAGTGGCATCGGATAGTGGCCTGGGGCGCGACCGCCAACTACTGCGGGCAACATCTCAAGAAAGGCACGCACATCTTCATCGAGGGCCAGCTCCGAACTCGTACCTACGAGAAGGCTGGGGAGAAGCGCACCCGAGTCGAAGTGCATCTCCTCCCCATGGGCATCGAGTTTCTTCGACCGAAGTCCCTCGAACGGGGACCTGATGTCGCAGCTCCCTCTGCCGAGTCCAACTTCGTGGCAGGGGAAATCAGCTTGGTAGCGGAGGTGTCCCGATGAGCGGCTGGGTAATCAGTGTCCGCTTGTCACGCGAGGAGCAACGCGTCCTCGAATTGGCCGCGGACCGGCTGAAACTCTCCCTGCCCCAACTTCTGGCGCAGGGCGCCGCCGCCTACGCGCAGCTCTGCGGGTTTCGGGGCGAGAACGGCCCGACGGATGTGAGGGTCTCACCCTACTGGGCCAGCTACCCTAGAGGCCCTCTCGATTTGACCGTCGCGGTACCGCTTTCGGGTCAGGACTGCCGCCGGGTGCAACGTGCGTGTGATTACGTCCGGACCGTCTGCGGTAACATGCTCGCTGGCGTGCCTTTGGGGGAGTTCATCGTCGGAGGCACCCTCCGCGCCCTCCGTCAGTGGTGGGCTTTCAGCGACCTGCTTGCAGGCCTCGACCTTCCGAGCTTCAACGAGCGGGTCGTGTTTTCGAGGGTCACTCCGTCATCTTGGGCCGCGGCCAATCGGGAAATCACGAATGGCGGAATCACCCGATGAATGAGCACGACAGCCGCGGAGGCAACGTTTCGATTCGACCGACGGATCTAGGTGAAGGCGAATCCCGCCGCCCTACTAACAAGAACTACGGTGAGCGGCGAACGCGGGTGGACCTCCTGCCAGCCGAGATTGAGTTTCTTCGACCAGCCTCTGAAGCGCAGGCTGTCTCCGCCATCCATCCTGCTCAGCTTCTGGACCCATCGGTTCAAGAGGTCTCGCGATGAAAATTGCCTTCATTCGCGTCCCAGTCTCCGAGCGTGAGCTTCAGCTTCTGCGGGAAGTCGCGGATCGCCTTCAACTCCCTATCCAGATAGTCCTGTCGAAAGGGGCCTACGCCTACGCGGGGATGTGCGGATTCTGGACAGATGGTCCGCCCTCGGATGTCCGGCTGTCACCTTTATGGGAGGGTGTTGAACGAGATCCTCTCGTCTCGTCCGTGACGGTACCCTTCGGACAACACCGCCTCCGCCAGGTCGAGCGTGGCTGGGGATATGTCCGCGTGCCCGAAGGGTCCGAGTTAGTTCGGGTGTCGCTGGGGGACTTCATCGTCATTGGGACCCTTCGCGCGCTGCTGCTCACCAAGTCGCTCCGCGACCGCCTCGCTGGACTGCAATTACTGACCTTGGAACCGCTTCCCGCAACGAAGGAGCAGAAAGGGCTTCTGCGACTTGCTGAAAGCGAAGGTGAGCCCAGATGATCAGCCATGACGACCCCGTCTCGAGCACCTCGGCTGCCTCAGGTGGAGGTGCCGAATGAGGGTAGATTCGGCAATACGCACCCTGACGGAGTTACTCGCCCAGCGGCCAGCACCGAAAGCCTCCGAGTGGCTCACGAGCGAGGAAGCTATGAAGTACCTGAGCTTTCCCTCCATAGAAGCGCTCTATCAGGCGGTGCGCAGAGGGCAGGTGCCCGCGCGTCGTATCGGTCGCCGGTTGCGCTTCCACCGCGCCGAGCTGGACAGCGTTCTGGGTCGGTAGGTAGGTTGGCCTCGCGCCCGCCTACGGATGGAGAGCAACATGGGCGTATTTCAGTATGCAGCAGATGGGAAGAAGTGGTGGGCCGTGGACCTCCGGTACAAACGTTCCGATGGGAGCTACGGCCGTTTCAAACAGAAGAGAATACCGACAAAGGAACAGGCTCTGGCCCTGGAAGCGAAAGCGAGGAAGGAATCGTTCGAAGGCCGTTTCTTCGACGTCCGAAAGGCGCCGACGCTGACGGTGCGGGAGGCGTGGGAACTCTACAAGCCGGCGGGCGCGGGAAATGACTCCGCACAAACCGACGAAGGAAGAGCTGCCCATATCCTCAGGCATCTAGGGCAATGCAGCGCCGCCTCGCTCACGGTGGAGGATGTCGAAAAGTACCGCGCAGCTCGCAGAACGGAGCTGACGATGCGCAAGACGCCCCCCACCCCGGCGACACTCGACCGCGAGTTGGAACTTTTCAAGCGGATCCTGAATTACGCAGTCTCCGCGAAGAAGCTCGACTCCAACCCGATTAAGGACGCGAAGTTTCTCCGCGTCCCCAACGTCCGCCGGGTCATCGTCGGCGAAGAGGCGTTCCAGCGCCTCTACGCCGCCGCGGAACCGGAGCTGAAGCCGATCGCGTTGGTCGCGTTCGACACAGGCATGCGCGAGCGGGAGGTGCTGGACCTCCGCGAAGAACAGGTGGACCGAAAGGGCGGACGCATCCTGCTCGCCCCACAGGACACCAAGGCGGAGGAGCCTCGGGTGATTGTGATGACCTCCAGGGTGAAGGAAACCATCGAGGCCATTCCCCAGGGTCTGCCGGGGACCGGGTTGTTCCGGAATCCGGCGACGGGTCAGCCGTACAGCGACATCAGCAAGGTATGGGCCCGGGCGATGGAGGTAGCCGGGCTCCAAGGCACCTGGTTCCACGACCTGCGACGCTCCTTCGTGACGAAGGCGCGGAAGGCAGGCGTTCCCGAGTCGGTAGTGATGAAGATGAGTGGGCACCGCACGCGCGCGGTGTTCGACAGGTACAACGTTGTCGAGGAGGAAGACTTGCGGGCGGCCGTCGTCCGCATCGAGCAGGGCGCTGGGGTTTGGTCCCGTTTTGCCCCCAGCGACGAAAAGGAGACCCCAAAACACCAAAGCCCCACCGGCTAACTGCCGATGGGGCTTCAGTTTTCTTGGTTGCGGGGGCTGGATTTGAACCAGCGACCTTCGGGTTATGAGCCCGACGAGCTACCAGGCTGCTCCACCCCGCGGTGATGAGGGGACTTCTATCCAATCCCCTTGCGATCCGTCAACTCAGATCAGCTTCTTGTCCTTCAGAAGATCCGCGAAGGTTCCAAAGCCCTTCTTCCCTCCGCCCTTGGGCTTCTGGCTCTTCGTCCAGGCCTCTACTTCCGCCCGCTCCGCTGCTCGCTCTGCCGCCATCATAGACAGCCGGATCTTTCCCTGCGGATCTACCTCAAGCACCAGGGCCTTCAGCTCCTGCCCCAGCTTGAAGTGCTTGCGCAGGTCGATCCCCCGCTCCGTCCCAGTCTCGCTCGCCGGAATCAGGCCGCGGCCGCCCGGGATTTTCAGGAAAACGCCGTAGCTTTCGATCCGCTCTACCGTTCCGCTTACCGACTGACCCGCCGTGGGACGCGGGGCGCGCTCGGGGCGCTCCTTGGGCTCGCGGGACTCGGACTTACCTCCCTCGCCTGTCTCGGCCGGCGCCTCATTTTCCTCCCCTTCGCGCCACAGTCGCAGGCTCAGCCGCTTCTCCACCGGGTCGATCTTCTCGACCACCGCCTGGACCTCCTGGCCGACCTGCACCACGTCCTTGGGGTGCGCGATGCGGCGGTTGCTCAGGGCCGAGATGTGGATCAGGCCGTCCACTCCCGGACGGACCTCCACGAACGCTCCAAAGGGCTGCAGGCGGACCACCTTGCCGGTGATCTTCTCACCTTCTCGGAGCTGCGCCGCCGCTACCTGCCACGGGTCTTCCTGTCGCGCCCGCAGCGAGAGCGTGATCCGCTCCTTCTGCTTCGTCTTGTCCGGCGAGGTCGGGTTCGGCGCCTCGATGCGGAGGATCTCCACCTCCACCTCGTCGCCCATCTTCACCACTTCGCTCGGATGGCCCACCCGCGCGTGCGAGAGCTCGGAGACCGGAATCATCCCCTCGATGCCGCCCAGATCCACGAAGGCGCCGAAGTCGCGCACGCCGGAGATCTTCCCGCGAACCACTTTGCCCTCGTCCAAGGTCTTACGGGTCTCCTCCGCCAGCTCCTTCTGCTCTTCTTCCAAGAGCGAGCGGCGCGACAGCACGGCTTTGCGGTCACGAATCTCCGTCACCCGGAAGCGCAGCTTCTCGCCGATGAACTGATCCGGCTTGTCCACGAACTTCAAGTCCATCTGCGACATGGGGACGAAGGCGCGATGATCGCCTACCGCCACCTCGTAGCCGCCCTTGTTTACCGAGAGGACCAACGCCTCCACCGGCATCCCGGTAGCGCGCGCCTCCGCCAAGGCCGCCAACGACGCCGCCCCCTTGGCCAACGTCCGCGAGAGCAGGATCCCCTTGGCGCCCGCCTCCACCACGTGCGCCTCGATCTCATCGCCGATGCCGTAGCGCAAGATCCCCTCGTCGTCCTTCAGCTCCTGGAGGTCGAGCATCGCTTCGCTCTTCCCACCCAGCGTGATGAACGCGGTGTCCGCCCCCAGCTGGAAGATTTTACCGGTGACCTTCTCTCCCACCCGTACCGGCTTGCGCCCCAGGCCACCCTCCTGCTTGGCCGATGCCTCGAACATCTCCTCGAAGCTCTCGTGCTCCTCCACGTGATCCGACACGGAGTGCAGCTTGCCACCGGGGGGCTGGGGAGCCTGATGGGGAGCCGGCTGCGGCGTGGGTTGCGGAGCGGCGGCGGGGGTCTCGAGCTCCGGATGCTGAAGCTCGGTCGCGACCTCGGTCGCAGCCTCCACCGACGGTTGAGGCTGCGCGATGCGGCGGATCACCACCAGGGGGCCCGCCGGCTTCTTTTTTTCTACGATTGGACCCTGTGGCCCAACCGACTTCGCCTGGGACGCCTCGGCCGACTCCTTCCGGCCTCCGCCCTTTCCTCCGCGCTCGCCAC
>JBGTHI010000697.1:0-6178 GCA_041746295.1 Myxococcaceae bacterium | reverse complement strand
TCGTCACCTCGCCCGCCCGGGCCTTCGCCGTCGCAGGGATGGGCATTCTGGTGGGTGGAGGACCCTTCGCGGTTGCGGGCTACCTGCACCAGGGGCGCCTCAACACGCTCGTTGCGGAGGAGTCAGCCGCTCCGGCGGAGCCCCTGCGGGACCTTTCTGCCTTTGAGGTGCCGCAGGTCGCCTGAGACGGGGCTCGCGAACGATGTTGCCGCCTTTGAAAGCGGAGCACGCCTGTCTGTATGTGGAGTAGACATGCCCACCTCCGCGCAGGTCTTGGCGCGTCCGACTCGAAGCAACTCAGGGCATTGGCCCCACTAGTCAGCCGGTACGAAGCCTGCAGGCGACCAGGTGCCGAACCTAGGAGCTAGAAAAACATGGGCAAACGACTTCTGGCAGGACTTTCAAGTTTCGTCACCTTCACAGTGCTGGCAGGCTGTGGCGGTCAAATCAGCGGTGAGGAGACGGGGGAGGTCAACAGCCCACTCTGCAGAAGGAGGGACCCCAGACCGACCACGGCCAGGCCTGCCGCAAAATGCGTCAAGCTGGAGGGGGACAGGATCGGTAAGATCCAGGCACTACAGGGTCTTCCCGTGGTGCTGACTGGGTGGCGCACAAAGGATGGCAACCCGCGTGAGTTCGTCGGCTTCTCGTACGTAGCGTGGGGCGGGGGCGTAACCTATACCGTGAAGGCTGGAGCCGGGACCTACGAAGGAAAGAGGTCTCCCTGGCTACAGCCCGATGGCACGGCTCCCAACGTGGGCGGTATTTCCGATATCACTTTTTGTCCCGCGGTGCAGCCAACGCCGCCTCCGACCAACCCATGTGATGGCGCTGACGGAGCGGATGGTGCACATGGACTGCCCGGCAGGCACTGACAGCTAACCCCGCCCTGATTCTCGCGATGATCAGAAGCTCGTAGCGAAACCTTGCTACCCGGTTCGCCGAGCGGTCTGGTGCAGCTCGAGCACAATGTTTCCGCCCTTGAAGAGCCGAACCGCGCCTGAGGTCTGACTCACCGCCAGGGCGATGCTGTTGGTGCTGGAGGTGATGCCGGCTGCCGCCGCGTGGCGGGCGCCAAGCCCCAGGGGAATCTTCACTGCTTCGTCGGTCGCAGTGAGGTAGCGGCCGGCGGCCAGCACCACGCCATCCTCTCGAATCACAAAGGCGCCATCGAGAACGGAGAAGTTCTTGATAGCTTCGCGGATCTTCGGGTCCAGCACGTTCCGTTCCGCCTCGCTGAGACCCTGAAACGGGTTGATCGTCATCTGCCGGCTCTTCTCCATCACATCGTTGTGATCGCCGATGGTCAGGATCGTCCCGATGGGATGTCCTTCGAACCCCTCCTGGCCGATCTGCAGGGCGAGCTGGATCAGGGCGTCGACCACCTGGGAGTTGAACTCGTCGCCCAACTTCACCCCCTCGATCGCCAGTCGATCCTCCAGAGAGCCACCGATCCGCATCTGCATCATCATGTCGACTGGGCGGCCGACCTTTCCGGTGACGCAGAGGACCAGATCGCTCTCCTTGAAGGCTCCCTGGGTGAGCGCAGAGACCAGCGCCACCTTCACCCGCTCCACCCGTGAGTAGTCGTAGGCTGGGATGACCAGGGCGCGCGTCTGGGGCCCCTTGAGATGCTCGGCCAGGCGCGGGGTGGTGACGGCGTAGACCAGCTTCCTCCGGGACTTGCGGCCGCGCAGGTCCTCCGGGGGGATGGGTGTGTCCGAGATGTAGAGCAGGTGGTCCACCTCGGGACGAGCTGCCAAGGTGAGCGCGCCACGGACAAACTCCCGATCGAATTTCGATGCTTCGCTCATGGCGGCTCGCAGCTTGGCTTGACTCCTGTCTTCGGCCTGAATAAAGCTCCTCGGCCTTTTATTCTGAGGCTCTAAAAACCCGCGGACGGGGGCAGCATTGAACCAGAAAGATCTCAAGCGCTACAAAAAGATGCTGGAGGACAGCAAGCTGAGCCTCCTTCAAAGCGCCAAAAAGACGTTGATGGAGGAATCCAACTTCGACACGGATGACCTCCCCGATGAGATCGACCTGGCCTCTTCGGAGTACGCCCAGTCGATGACCTTCAGGCTTCGCGACCGGGAGAAGTTCCTGCTCAAGAAGATCGAGAAGGCTTTGGCCCGCATCGAGGACGGGACCTTCGGCGTCTGCGAGCGGTGCGAGGAGCCGATCACTCCCAAGCGATTGGATGCGCGGCCGGTGACCACGCTCTGCATCCGCTGTAAGGAGGAGCAGGAGAAGAAGGAACGATCCTACGGCTAGAAAAACAAGCTGAGCGCCGAGCGCCGCGTTCAGCTGCCCACTTCCACCCGGATCAGCTGACCGCCGATCAGGAAGTGGTCCCCGTCGTTGACCTGCACCGGCGCGGTGAGCCGCGCGAAGGTCCCATTCGAGGAACCGAGATCCTTCACCTGGATCCGGTCGCTGAAGCATTGGAGCTGGGCGTGCCGCCCGGAGAGGAAGCCGTCGTGCGGGAAGGCGATCGCGCCGATCTCCCGGCCTATCTCCAGCGTTCCAAGCGGCAGGGGATAGGCGTTGGCCCGAACGCCGCCGTCCAGGAGCTGAATCAACCGCAGTTGAGCGCCCTCGGCGGGAGAGCCCCAGACCTCCGCGCCCTCGGCGCTGTCGGTGCTTTCCTCGTCGGTGGGGGCCGGCGGCTCCGGGATGGTCTCCAGGCGAAGCCGCTGGCGGCCGACCCGAAGCTCTCCGCCCGGCCGCACCTCCCGTTCACCCCGAAGACGGATGAACACCCCATTTCCGCCGCCGATATCCTCCACCGCCAGCTTTCCAGCCTCCAGATAGAACCGGGCCTGCCTGGGCGCGACGAAGGGGTCGTCCTCGAGGCGGAGCTCACTCTCGCTCCCACAGAAGAGGTTGTTGCCGGACATGGTGACGAAGGCCTCGGGGCCACCGTCTGCGCGGACGACACGGATCGCAACGCGCGGACGGGCTGGGGAGGAGGCCTTGGAGGTCGCCTTGGACATGGGTCGAAGTCTATCGCGGCTCCCGGCGCCGCGCCGCTTCCTGCTACTTTGTCGCAAGACCCCGCTGTGAAACAGTGAGGCATGGATACTGGGGGGGTGGCCGACGAATACGAAGGACAGACGATCAGCGGCCGCTACCTGATCGAGCGCAAGATTGGAGAAGGAGGGATGGGCAAGGTCTACCGCGCCCGCGTCATCTCCACGCCCGGGGATTCCAACCCGGTGGCCCTGAAGATCCTTCGCCGCGACTTCCTGTCCGACAAGAACGCCCTGGCGCGCTTTCGGCGCGAGCTCCGAGTCACCAGCCGGCTGCGCCATCCCAACTCGATCGGGGTCCTCGACTCCGGAAACGCTCCCGACGGCGCGCTCTACATCGCAATGGAGTGGGTGGCGGGAAAGGATCTCCATACCGTTCTGGCGGAGAGCAGCCCCTTCCCGGAGCTGCGGGCAGCGCGGATCGTGGCCCAGATCCTCTCCGCGCTCGGCGCGGCGCACCGGCTCGGGATCATCCACCGCGACCTCAAGCCGGAGAACGTGATGATCGCCACCGGCCCCGACGGCGAGGACCGGGTGAAGGTCCTCGATTTTGGCATCGCCAAGATTCAGCCGCAGGGAGAAGGGGAGGAGCTCACCGCGCTGACCCAGGCCGGTTTTGTCTGTGGCACCCCCGAGTACATGTCGCCGGAGCAGGCGCGAGGGACGCCGCTCGATGCGCGATCGGACCTCTACTCGGTGGGCGTGTTGCTGTACCAGATGGTGACGGGCGCGCTGCCGTTCGAGGGCCAGAGCTCCCAGGCGCTCGCCGCCAAGCATCTTTACGATCCTCCGCCCCCGCTTTCCACCCGAAGCCCGGGCCGGGCGGTCTCCGCGCCGCTCGAGGCGCTGATCCTGAAGGCACTCGCCAAACCGCGAAACGGCAGGCCGCGAAACGCGGAGCGGTTCAGGGACGAGCTGCTCCGGGCGGTAGGGCTCAAGAGGCCGGATGAGCTGACGCGCACGGCGGTACGGATGGGGCTGGCTTATGGTGCCAAGCGGCGTCCGCTGCGTCTAGCCGCGCTGGCAGTAGGGGCGGTAATGCTGGCTGGATTGATCGCGCTGGCGCTCCGGCGGCCAACGGCAAGGCCCGAGCCCACTCCGGTGGCACTGCCGGAGGCTTCGGGCGTGGCGATCCATCCCAAGGTCGATTCGGTCGCTCTGGAGCGGCAGGGCGACGAGGCGGTCTGGTTGGGGGATCTGCCCCTGGCCTGGGCTCGGTACCAGGAGGCCTACGCGGAGCGGCCCAGCTCAGATCTTTCGCTCAAGCTGGGCGAGCTCGGCTTTCGCCGAAGGAAGTTCACCGAGGCCCGGCGGTACTGGGAGAGCCATCTGCGCCAGCGGCCTCACTCGCGCGCGGCGCCGTACATCCGGCAGCTCTTCTCTGATCTTTAGGTCGAGCGGCCCCGCCGCGCGCATGTTAAGCCTCACCGACCTGCACCGACCTGCTTGGAGGCTTGAACCGATGAAGCGCGCGTTCCTCGGAATCTGCCTGACCGCCTGCACGATGGCGTGGGGCGCAACGGCCCCGCGATCCGAGGCAGCGGCCGCGACCCCCTCGATCCCCTTCGAGAAGTACCAGCTGGCCAACGGTCTTGAGGTGATCCTACACACCGACCGCCGGTTGCCGGTGACGGCTGTGAGCGTCTGGTACCACGTCGGTGCGCTCAACGAGTTGCCCGGGCGGACCGGCTTCGCCCACCTGTTCGAGCACATGATGTTCCAGGGCTCGAAGCACGTTCCCGACGACGCCCACCTTTCGATGTTGGAACGGATTGGCGCTTCCGACCTGAACGGCACCACCAGCTTCGATCGCACCAACTACTTCGAGACCGTTCCCTCCAATCGCTTGGAGCTCGCGCTATGGCTCGAGAGCGACCGGATGGGCTTCCTCCTGGAGGCGCTCACCGAGGCGAAGCTCAACAATCAGCGCGAGGTGGTGAAGAACGAGCGCCGCCAGAGCGTGGAGACGGCACCGTACGGCTTGGCAGAGGAGAAGGCCTGGAAGGCGCTCTTCCCCGCACCGCACCCCTATTTCGGTCAGGTGATCGGCTCGATGGAGGATCTGGAAGCAGCGACGTTGGCCGAGGTCGGAGACTTCTTCCGGACCTGGTATGCCCCATCCAACGCCACTCTGGCGATCGTCGGCAACTTCGATCCCCAAGGCGCCAAGGCGCTGGTGGAGAAGTACTTCGGACCCCTCTCGTCCCGACCCAAGCCGGTGCCGCGTTCGTTCAAACCGCTGCAGCTAGGGCATGAGGTGGTGATTGATCATGCAGAGACGGTGGCGTCGTTGCCGAAGATCTCGATCTCCTGGCTCACGCCCGCGATTCTGGAGAAGGGGGATGCCGAGGCGGACATTCTGGCGTCGATCCTCGGTCAGGGTCGGGCCAGCCGGTTGCAGCGGAAGCTGTTGTTCGACAAACCGCTCGCACAGAGTGTTGCGGCCTCCCAGCAAAGCCTGAGCCAGCAGTCGGTGTTCGAGGTTGACGCGGTGGTGCGGCCGGGCGTGGATCCCGCGGTGGTCCAGCGCGAGCTCGAGGTCGCCTTGGAGGATGTTCGCAAGAATGGGGTGACCGAGGAAGAGGTTCGGCGCGCCCGCGACCGCTTCGAGACCGCGACCTTCGCCGGGCTCCAATCGGTGGGCGGGTTCGGTGGGAAGGCCGAACAGCTGCAATCGTACAACCACTATGCGGGGGATCCCGGCTATCTGGCTCGGGATCTGGCCCGCTATGCGGCGGTGACGCCCGCCACGGTCCAGGCCTTCGCCCGGGACTATCTGGATCCCAAACAGCGGGTGCTGCTGCGGGCCGTTCCAAGCGGCTCCGCCGGGCCCGTGAGCTCCGCGGGCCCTCCAGGCTCCCCGAGCTCCGGAGACGGGAAGGAGCGATAATGCGGCTGCTGACCGGCATTGTCCTCTCGTTCTGTGCGGCCTGCGCTGGATCGCGGGCGACCTCGGGGCCCAAGCTCGCCGTCGCGGAGAGCTTTCGCGACACGCCGCCCGCGCCGGCTGCGCCACCGGAGCTGATCATCCCCCAGTTCCAGAAGGAGACGCTCCCCAATGGGCTTACGCTGATCGTCAGTGAGCGCCACGACCTTCCGCTGGTCGCCCTGAGCGTGGCTTTCTCTACCGGCAGCGCGAGCGATCC
>JBGTHI010000696.1:0-3893 GCA_041746295.1 Myxococcaceae bacterium | reverse complement strand
GCCCGAGCGGTAGCCATCGCGGCGGGGCTGCGCGCCGCGCAGGGGCTGTTCGCGGCCGGAGTGACCGGGGTTGGACCGCTGGAGATGGCCGTCCGGGAGAAGCTGAACGAAGCCGGGCTGCGGGAGGACTATGTCTCCCTCGTCGATCCAGAGCGGCTGCGTCCGGTGCAGAACGGGACGTCGAGATCGCGGATGGTGGTCGCCGCGTTCTGTGAGACGACACGGCTTATCGACAATGCGTCGCTTGGCGACGACAACGCGCCGCTCGGCGGTTAGTGCAAGGACGCCGGATGGAGAAGACAGAGCTGCGGCTGATCTCGGAGAATCGGAAAGCCCGCTTCAACTACTTCGTGGAGGAGAAGTTGGAGGCCGGGCTCGAGCTCCTGGGAAGTGAGGTGAAGAGCCTGCGGGCCGGGACCGCGAACTTGAGCGATGCCTATGCAATAGAGAATAGGTCGGAGCTCTACCTGGTTAACGTCCATATCGGCGCCTACAAGGCGGCGGCGGCCTTTGGCCATGAGCCGCTCCGATCGCGGAAGCTGCTCCTGCACCGCGCCGAAATCGATCGCTGGATTTCTAAAGTCCGGGAGCGGGGCTACTCGATCATTCCGCTCAGCCTTTACTTGAGAAAGGGGAGGGTCAAGGTGGAGCTGGGGCTATGCCGGGGAAAGACCCACGGGGACCGGCGCCAGACCATCAAGGAGCGTGAGACGCGACGCGAGATGGACCGCGCCGTTCGTCAACGCTAGAAGGTTCTTCGGAGCATGGGCATGGACGGCAACGACAGCGGCAACGGCAGCGAAGGCGAGAAGAAGGAGCGCCTTCTGTCCGCTCTGGACGTCGGACTGGTAATGATTCACCTGGACGCCCGCCGCGCGGGCGTGACCGTTCCAGCCCACCTGCGCGGCGAGAGCCACCTGCGGCTCAATCTCTCCTATCGCTTCGATCCTCCCGACCTGAGCGTGGGCGAGTGGGGCGTCCGAGCAACCTTGAGCTTTGCCGGCAAGCGGTCGCCGGTCGCGGTCCCCTGGTCTGCATTGTTCGCCATCACCAGCCAGGTGACCAAGGAGTTCTGGATGTACCCGGGTGACATGCCGCCCGAGCTGATGCAGAAGGCGATGGACGCCGAGGTGGCCGGGCGCGAGGGGCAGGAGAGGCCCGAGGCCGAGCTCCAAACGGCCAAGGCCGCACGCCCACAGCTTGCGCAGGTTCCTCCTCAACCCAGCGGGGAGAGCGGTGAAGCGAGCCCGGACGCGGAGCCAACATCCACCGACGAGAAGCCGCGCGCGCGACCGCACCTGCGACTGGTCAAGTAGCGAAATGGTCTAGCCCCGGGCTAGCGGCGTTCGTCGCGGGCGAGCTGGGCCTCAACCGTGGCGTTGGCGCCCCCTTCGAAGCTTCCGACCCATGAGAGGTAGCCCCGTCGGGATAGGGTCACCTCGATCTGGCCGCGCGGGAAGAGGTTCTCCTGGAACAGGGGCGTGGTCCCGATCTCCCTGCCATTGATGGTGACGTGCGCGCCGGGTGGCTCGCTCTCGATGCGCAAGATCGGCGCCGCGGGACCGGCCAGCTCCGTCTCGGTCCGGGCCTTCAGGATCCGGCTGTACTTCTCGTACGTAGGCCCTAGCTGGTCCCAATAGGTCCAGGCGGCCAGCACCAGTGAAACGGCCAGATAGAACAAAAGCTTGGGAACCTTCGAGCGTCGGCGTGAGTAGAGCGGGGGCTCGGGGACGACATCCAGGTTGCCCGCACCGTTCTCTCCCGAGACCGGGACTGGTCTCGCCAGCTCCAGCTGCGTGTCCGATTGGAGCTGCGCGGCGAGCAGCGGCGCGCCGGACGCCGGTGCCCAGGAAGGGGTCTTCGGCAAGACCCCTTCGAGCTGTCCGCTGGAGTCCAGCTGCGGGCCGAACGGTTTCCATTCCTGGTCGAAGGGAAAGCCTGGAGGGTGATCTTGGGCGGGCTCGTCTTCTTGGGCCTGTTGAGCTTGTTGAGCCTGCGATGTCGGGCTCGTGGCGAGCGGTGGGCGCAGCGGCAGCGAAGCCAGAAACCGCGACAGCTCGGCCGCGCCGGAGCCCTCGGGAGAGAGCTCGGTCAACTTTTTCGCGAGGTCTTCGGGCCGGGGAAACCGCTTCTCCTTCCGCGGGTGGAGGGCCCGCTTCACCACGGATGCCAGAGCCCTCGGCACGTCTGTGAGCTCAGGAGGCGCGGCGGTGCGTAGGTCGCGGAGGTACTCCATGACGTTGTGCAGCTTGCCGTAGGGATGGCGCAGCTTCAGCATCTCGAAGAGCAGCACACCCACCGAGAACTGATCGCTCAGGGGGCTGGCCGGCTCGCGGCGGAGGAGCTCCGGGGCGCAGTAGGCAATCTTTCCCTTGAGGTGGCTGGCCTCGCTCACCTCCACCGCGTCGTCGAACGGCGCGATGCCGAAGTCCGCGACCTTGACCTCGCCCTCCCGCGAGAGGAGGACGTTGGAGCCCGAGACGTCCCGGTGGGCCGCCATGACCGGCCTGCCGTCCTGGGTGCGGCGATAAGCGTAGCAGAGGCCGGACATGATCTGCCCTGCCACGTAGGCCGCCAGCTGGGGCGGGAACGGCTTGCCCGCCGCCGCGGCCGCTTCCAGCACCGCGCCCAAATCCCAGCCCTCCACCCGCTCCATCACGATGAAGAGCCCATCGGCGTCGCGGCCGACATCCAAGGTGGAGACGATATTTTGGTGGTTGAGCAGCGTGGAGAGCTTGGCCTCCGAAACGAACAGCTGCACCAACCGCTGGTCGCGTGCGAGGTGTGGGAGAATCCGCTTGATCACCACCGGGCGCTCGAACCCTGCGATTCCTTCCGGGCCGATGGCGACCCCCAGGTGGAGCTCGGCCATCGCTCCCCTCGCGAACGGCCGTTCCAGTCGGTAGCGCTCTGCCATGGCTGGCCATTTTAGTTTTAAGGGGGGGCGGGGGAACTTCCTGTCAGCAAAGATTCCGAGATCTCGCGGAGCAGGGGCCACGGATAGATGCCGGTGCGGTGGCCGTCGCTGAACTGCAGCCCCAGCGCGTAGTTGCCGACCGCGCTCAGCGCTTCAACCCGAATCGACTCAGGCACCGACGCCACGTCCAGGGTCTGACGGTGGGTCCATTCATCGATACAGGTCGCACAGGGACAACGCCGCCGGAGCGTCTGAGCGGAGAGATCGCTCTTCTGCCCATCGTCCCAGACGATCCGGAGCGCTCGGTTGTCTTCCGCAAGCGCCAGCTCGGTGGGGTTGGGGGTCCTGACCGCGGGTTTGAGATGGTCCCAGAAGCTCACCCTCCGGGAACTAGCACGTTTGAGGTTACGAGGCGTGCTTCGCCAGCCCGCCTTCCAGGCGAACGCCCGCCCGCGCCACCACCCTGCGCAGTGCGGCCGAAATTTGAGGATCGAGCTGTCCTCCGGCCAACGACTCCATGACCTCCATCGCCCTATGCAAAGGCAGTGCCTCTTGATAGGGCCGGGTGGAGGTGCAGGCATCGAACGTATCGGCGGCGCTGACCACCCGGGCGACAATCGGGATCGCCTCGCCCTTCAACTTGTCGGGATAGCCGGTGCCGTCCCAGCGCTCGTGGTGGTTGCGGACCGCGGGTCGAACCGGATCGAGCAGCGAAACCGCATTGACGATCTCGTCGCCCATCGAGGAGTGCTCCCGCATCAGCTCCATCTCCTCGGGCGTGAGGGCGGAGCGCTTGAGGAGGATCGACTCGGGAATGCCGATCTTGCCGATGTCGTGGAGGATCCCGCCGTATTGTAGATTCTTCAGCTCACGCTCGGTCAGGGAGAGCTCCCGTCCGATCTCCACCGCAATCTCGCCCACTCTCTGGCTGTGACCGCGGGTGTAGGAATCCTTGGAGTCGATCGAGTTGGCCAGC
>JBGTHI010000695.1:0-2860 GCA_041746295.1 Myxococcaceae bacterium | reverse complement strand
CGGCCTCTTCGGACGGCGCACCCGGCTCGGAAGCTGCTGCCGCGGGGGGTGGGCCGGGTACCTCTCCGCGGTAGTGACGGGCGATGGCCCGATCGATCGCGTCGTCCAACGCGAGCAGGGCACTGACTCGCGGCTTCCGGGAGACCGCTTGAACCTCGTCGAGCGACGCCAGCTTGGCGGGGGCGGCGATTGCGACCACCAGCACCTCCTTGCGGCCACCTTCGAGCCGCAGGGGGACCACCCGGTGTAGCTCCGCCGCCTTCTGAGAGACCAGCGCGAGCGCTTCGGGCTCCACCGGCTCGGTGTCGAGATCGACCAGCGGAATTCCGGTCTGCTCGGAGAGAGCGGCCAGGAGGTCTGCCGCGCTGCAGATGCGCAGCTCGAGGAGGGTCCGACCCAAGGGGACGCCCCACTGGCGCTGTCGGTCGAGGGCCGCGGTGAGCTGCCGCTCATTCACCACGCCACGGCGCAGGAGGATGTCACCGAGTCTGGGCTTCTTGGGCGTCAACCCGCACAATCATTGCAAAAATGGCCCTAAAGGCAATGAAGCGGAAACTACTTGAGTGGCCACCGACCCTCCGCCTCCAGCCGGTGGCGCAGTTCCGGGTTCTCATCCATGTAGGCGCTGAGCGACTCCTCGGTGATCTCCACTGTGAGATCCTCCGAGCCAACCTGGGATTGACAGGAAAGTCGCGAAGTGCGCCGGACGTCGAAGGCCTGGTCTAAACGGTCCATCTCCTCATCCGACTGTTCGGAAAGCGTCTCCAGTCCTTTGCGGACCCAGACGTGACAGGTGGAACAGGCGCATACGCCCCCACAGCTGTGTCCCACCGGCGCCTGGGCCGCCTCGGCCGCGTCGAGGAGGGTGGTGCCAGGCGGAACCTCGATGCTCAGCTCGCCCAGGGGGCTCTTGAACTGGATCTTGGGCACGGCTCAGTACTCCTCGACTGAATGACCGCCCAGCGCCTGGCCGATCGCCCGGTTCATGACCCGCTCCACGAACGGCTTCGAGACGTCGTCCAGCGCGTGAACCGCTTCCTTGATCGCCCCTGCATCGCTGTCCGCCATCTTCTCTCGCAGCTGGGCCATCGCTGCGCCGATCTCCTCAGCGTCTCCGGCCTGGAGCAGCGCACCGTAGCTGCGGAGCTGCTTCTCCGCCTCGGCGATCACCCGCTCCGCCTCGACCCGCTGCTCGGTGAGAAACCGCTTCTGGATGTCCTCGTCGGCATTTTCGATCGAGTCGAGCAGCATCTGCTCGATCTCTTCATCGGTCAGACCGTGGCTGGGCTTCACCGTGACCGTCTGGCTGATGCCGGTGCTCTGCTCCCTGGCCGACACCTTGAGCAGACCGTCGGCGTCCACCTGGAAGGTGACCTCCACCCGGGCCATCCCGGCAGCCATCGGAGGGATCCCGGAGAGCTGAAAGCGGGAAAGGGACCGGCAATCCTGCACCGCCTCGCGCTCCCCCTGCAGGACGTGCAGATCCATCGCGTTCTGCCCGTCCTTGAATGTGGTGAAGACCTGCCCTGCCGACGCCGGCAGGGTGGAGTTGCGGGGAATCAGCTTCTCCACCACGCCCCCTATCGTCTCCAGACCCAGCGAGAGGGGGATGACGTCGAGGAGCAGCACCTCGGCTTGGTCCTTCCGGTGGGTCGCGGTGAGGAGGTCCGCCTGGATCGCTGCCCCCAGCGCCACCACCTGATCCGGATCGATGTCTCCCAAGGGCTCCTTGCCGAACAGCTCTGCGACGAAGCGGCGGACCGCCAGCGTTCGCGTGGAGCCGCCCACCAGGATCACCCCATCCAGCGACTGGGGCGTCAGCCCCGCGTCCCGGAGGGCCCGCCGGCAAACGGCGCCGGTCTTTCTGATCAGGGGTGAAATCCAGCCCTCGAAATCGGCCCGGCAGAAGGCAAAGGATCCGCCTTCGATCTCGAGAGCCGCCTCGCTCGCATCGGTGAGCGACTCCTTGGCGCGTCGGGAAGCGGTTAGAAGCTGATGGCTCTGGCGCGGAGTGGGCTGGGAGATTCTCAGCGCGGCCATTGCCCGCTCGGCGATCGCGCGGTCGAAGTCGTCGCCTCCCAACGCCGAGTCTCCGCCGGTCGCCTTCACCTCGAAGACGCCGTCCACTAGCTTGAGGATCGAAATGTCGAAGGTGCCGCCGCCCAGGTCGTAGACGGCGAAGATCCCCTGGCTGCCCCTATCTAATCCGTAGGCCAACGCCGCCGCGGTCGGCTCGTTGAGCAGCCGCAGCACCTCCAGCCCCGCCAGCCGCCCGGCGTCTTTGGTCGCCTGCCGCTGCGCTTCGTCGAAGTAGGCGGGGACGGTAATCACCGCCCGCTCCACTTTGCCGGCAAAGTGCGTCTCGGCCCGGCGCTTGAGCGCCCGCAGAATCTCCGCCGAGGCTTCGATCGGCGTCACCGGCTGGCCCCCGTCCACCTCAAACCGGACAACTTTCCCGCCGCCCCTGGTGCCGCCCTGAGTTGGGGTCGCAAAGCGGTAGCTCCCAAGCCTCCGGGTCTCCGCGTCGTCCGGGCTTTTGCCCATGAACCGCTTCACCGACGCTAGGGTGCTGGTGGGGGTGGGCGGCTCCCGCCTCCTGGGCGCGCCAGCCGACCTGGACGCTGCCGTCCCGGGCGTAGTGGACCACCGAAGGGAGCAGCAGCGCTTCGCCGTCTGCAGGATCGGCCGGCAGGCAACGCGGCTTCCCCGAGATCACCGCCGCGACCAGCGAATGGGTTGTGCCCAGATCGATGCCCACTGCATGGCCCTGCGGCTTGAGCGGATCGTGAATCTGCAGGAAACCGCTCATCCGAAAAGCTCTCCGTCCGGATCCAGGAGGGCGTCTACCCCCTCGAGGAAT
>JBGTHI010000694.1:0-1821 GCA_041746295.1 Myxococcaceae bacterium | reverse complement strand
TCGTTTCGCAAGGAAACTGAGTACTTCAGCCGGGAATACCACCGAGACCCAGCTTGGTACCGCGCCCACTTCCCGCTGGAGGCGCGACACCAGGTGGCCCATCGCTTGGGCAAGGAACTCGTCACCTTCGAAGCGACTCCGGATTACCTTCTGCACCCACTTGTTCCCGAACGAGTGGCGTCGGTGCTTCCAGATGCACGCCTCATCATTCTGCTCAGAAACCCTGTCGATCGTGCGCACTCACACTGGAAACACATGGTGCGCCTCGGGTTCGAGACCCTGTCCTTTGCCGACGCTCTTGCGAGCGAGCAAGAGAGGATAAGCAATGATCTCGATCGCCTGCAATCCAACGTCTTCCACAATCCGAAGCAGCTTCTGCGATTCTCGTATGCTGCCCGAGGCCACTATTCCGATCAGCTCGCAAGGTGGCTCCAATGGGTTCCCCGCGAGCGAATGTTGGTTCTCCTCAGCGAGGATTTCTACGCTAATCCGGCCCAAGCCTACGAACAGATTCTCCGGTTCCTGGGGTTGCAAGATTGGGCACCTGCGAGCTTTCCAAACTACAGCGCAGTCAATGTCACCCACATTCCGGACGATGGCGAGGCCGCAACACGGGCACGTTTGGCGGCCTTATTCGAGCCCTACAACCGGCAGCTGGCGCTGCAACTGGGGCGGGGAAGCGTATGGGATTGTGGGTAGTCGGGCCGAGGCTCTCTGGAATGCCGCTCGTATGGCGACCGCGAGGCCGATGAGGAACAGCAGGACGAGAACGAGGCGACGAGCGTCAGGCACGAGGCCGATCGGCGCGTTCGCCTGTAGCCTCACCTCGTGGCGAGGTACCCGGTTCGCAGGAGCGCGGGAACTCCCAGGATGGTGAGCGATCACGTTGAGAGAGATCGCTTTCCGGGCCGACGGCACGAAGGCGGCCCTCGACGGTGCTGCCTTGCCAACCGGAGGGCTGTCGTGGGTCATCCTCGTCGAATAGTCGGACCCATTGGCCGTCCGCCGCCACCCACCTGATGGCACCCCGCATTGGCGGACCGCCCCCCGCGGCAACCGAAATCCCAGGGCCTCCCAAGGAGTTCGTGTTCCGACGACGCATCCGCGCCCGGGCGGCCGTAGCCGAGCTTTGGCGGTCCCGCGCACTCATCCGCACCCTCGCTGAGCGCGATCTGCGGGCCCGATACAAGCAGACCGTCATTGGTTTCGCCTGGGCCGTCATCACGCCGGTGACGCTCATGGTGGTGTTCAGTGTGTTCTTCCGAAGAGTGGCGGACATTGACACCTACGGCGCGCCCTACGCTCTCTTCGCTTATCTCGGCCTCCTTCCGTGGACCTTCTTCTCCAGCTCGGTGTCCCAGGGAGGTACAAGCCTGATGACCAACATGCCGCTGCTGAACAAGGTCTATTGTCCGCGAGAGGTCTTTCCATTAGCTAGTGTTGGCGTCGCTGCTATCGACACTGTTACGGCAGCTGGAGTCCTGGGAATTCTCTTCGCGATCAACGGGTATGTGCCGAGAGGTACGACAATCTGGGTTCCGCTCATCCTCATCGTGCAGGTCACTTTCACTCTCGGTGTCGTGTTCGTTCTCTCGTCATTGATGGTATACGTGCGAGACCTTCGGCAGGCGCTCCCCATCGTCCTCCAGCTCGGACTCTTCGCCACTCCGGTCGCGTATGGGCTGGATCAGATCCCGCCGCGTGCTCGACCCTTTTATGCTGCGGTCAATCCCTTGGCTTCCGTTGTCGATGGATATCGGCGCACCATCCTCTACGGCCAGCGGCCGACGTGGACGCTCCTCGGCATCAGCGCCGCGTTCT
>JBGTHI010000693.1:0-7648 GCA_041746295.1 Myxococcaceae bacterium | reverse complement strand
CGGTCCGCGGCGCACGGGTGAACGGCGCGGCATGGTATGCGGCACTCTCCGCCGGAGCGGTGATCCTGGGGACCGTGCTGACGTCGATCTTCTGGGGGAGCCCGTGAGCGACGGAACCGCCCCGGTTCGCGAATCGCTCTCCGGGCGGACCCGGCTGCGGGTCTTCCTGCGCTCGATGTTTCTCCAGGCGTCATGGAACCCGCAGGGAATGCAGAGCTTGGGGCTGGCTTATGCGGTCTACCCGGCCATTGCGGAGCTCTATCCGGAGCGCGAGGCTCAGAATCGGGCGCTGCAACGCCATTTGACCTTCTTCAATACCCACCCGTACGTCGCGGCGGCGATCATCGGAGGGGTCCTCCACCACGAGCTCCGCATCGCTCAGGGGTTGGAGCCTCCTGAGCGGGTGGTCTCCTTCAAGGCGGCGCTGATGGGGCCGCTGGCGGCGCTCGGGGATGGGTTCTTCTGGCTCTCCCTCCGACCCGCCGTCGGCGCCGTCTGCGCGGCGCTGGTTCCGGTCCTGGGCTGGCGCGCTCCGCTTCTCTTCCTCTTCCTATACAACGCGGTCCATCTGAGCCTGCGCGCCTGGCTCTACCGGTTGGGTCTCCGAGAAGGGGACCGTCTGGTCGCGGAGCTGGCCCGGAAGAACCTTCCGGCGCGTGGAGCCCGATTGCGGGTCATTACCGCGCTGAGCGCAGGCGGTACGGCGGCATGGCTCGCCATCCGGTTCGGCGCTCAGGAGGGTGGCGAGTGGGCAGGCGATCTCGCGGCGGGTTGCCTGCTTCTCGGAGCAATTTCTCATTTGGTGGTGTCACGCGCCTCACTGCGGTTGGGGGCGCTCTACCTGGCCGCGGCTTTGGCGGTGGCGGCGGGCGCATTTCTTTAAGAGGATGGGGCTGACATGGGGCTGCTTGCTGAAGGGGAGTTCGAAATCATCAACGCGCTGGGGCTCCACGCGCGCGCGGCAGCCCAACTGGTCAAGCTGACCAATAGATTTGTTGCCGGCATTACCCTGGAGTGCGACGGTCAGGAGGCCAACGGCAAGTCGATTATGGGTGTCCTGATGCTGGCCGCCGCCAAGGGCGCCAAGGTTAAGGTGCGTTGCGACGGGGAGGACGCCGAGGCCTGCCTGGCCGAAGTCAAGGCACTGATCCTCTACCGGTTCGGTGAGGCCCAGTAGCGATGACCGATCACCCGCCCCCATTGATGACAACGCCTACGCTCACCTATCAGGGAATCGGCGCCAGTCCGGGTGTGGGGCTGGGTTTCGCGTACATCGTCGACCGGCGGAGGGTGCGGACGCCCAAGCGGCGCCTAGCGCCGGAGGAGGTGGAGGCAGAGCTGCAACGGATCGCCACCGCGATCGACCTCTCCGACGAGCAGCTGGCGTCGATCAAGGAGCGGCTCACCCAGGGCGATGTTCACGACCATGCGCTGATCCTGGAGGCCCACCGGCTCATGGTCCGCGACCCGATGTTCGTGGACGAGGTGAAGAAGCTGGTTCAGCGGGATCGAATCAACGGCGAATGGGCAGTTCGTCGAGCTGCCCGGAAGATCAAACACCTGTTCGACAACATCCCGGACGAGTACTTCCGGGAGCGCCGGGCCGATGTCGATTTCGTCGCTGACCGGCTGGTCCGCAATCTGATGGGACAACAGGTGGACGTGGAGATGGAAATTCCCCAGGGCTCTGTCGTGGTGGCCCACGAGCTCTCACCCGCCGATGTGGCCATGCTGGCCAAGACGGGCAGGGTGGCCGGATTCGTGACCGACCTGGGTGGCCACACCAGCCATACGGCGATTGTCGCCCGAGCGCGCGAGACGCCGGCCGTGGTGGGGGCGGGGAGGATCTCCGAGCAGACCTCTCCCGGCGACCTGGTGGCGATTGACGGCTCGCGCGGGCTGGTACTGGTCAATCCCTCCGAGGAGCAGCTCGCGCTGTTCCGGGAGACGCAGCGCCGCCAGCAAGCGGCGGAAGAGTTAGCGCTCCGAACGCGCGATCTGGAGGCCGTCTCGCGCGATGGGTTCCGGGTATCCCTGTTCGGCAACATGGAGTTCGTGGAGGAGCTCCCCTCGTTGCTGGCCCACGGCGCGGAAGGGATCGGGCTCTACCGAACCGAGTTCCTGTTCCTGGACCGGGATACCGCTCCCACCGAGGATGAGCATTACCGCTGCTACCGATCGGTTTTGGAGGCGATGGGAGGCCGTCCGGTGACCATCCGGACGGTGGACCTGGGCGGGGACAAGATCGCGGGCCGCAAGCACGAGCGGGAGCCCAACCCGGCGATGGGCATGCGGGCGATCCGTTACTGCCTGCAGCACCGCGAGCTGTTCCGGATTCAGCTGCGCGCACTTCTGCGTGCCGCGGTCCACGGTAATCTTCGCGTCATGTTCCCGCTTATCTCCAACCTGTCCGAGCTGCGTGAGGCGCGCTCAGAGCTGGAGCGATGCCGGAGCGATCTGGGTCGGGCCGGGGTTCCCGTGGGTGGCCGCTTCCCGATCGGCGTGATGGTGGAGACGCCCGCCGCGGCCTGGATGGCCGATCGGTTGGCGCAGGAGGCGGACTTTTTCTCGGTGGGAACTAACGATCTCATCCAGTACTCGCTGGCGATCGACCGGCAGAATCGCGATGTCGCCTACCTTTACAAGCCGCTCCACCTTTCGGTGCTGCGCGCGTTGGAGAGCATCGTCGACGCGGCGAAGGCTCGTGGACTGCCCGTGGCGATGTGCGGCGAGATGGCCGGCGATCCGGTCCACACCCTGGTGCTGCTGGCCCTGGGCTTCGATCAGCTCTCGATGACCGCCGGGCAGATTCCGCTGGTCAAGCGGCTGATCCGCCGAACGCGGCGTGCCGAGGCGCGGGAAGTGCTCGAGGCGGCGATGAAGTTCTCCACCGCCGAGGAGATCGAGCGTTATATCCGGACCGAGGTCGACCGACGGTTCCATACCCCCGGCGGCGACTCTCTCTGACACACACGACAACCCGCGTTGTGCGCCGGAGTGCCCCGTGAAGGGGGTTCGCTCCAAGGGGTTTATTGGAGACACGGGTAGAAACGGCTTACTTTGAGCACCACAATGTATCTAAGGAAGATCGCTCTCATGGGCCTGGTCGGGCTTGCTCTCCCTGCGCTGGTCGCGGGCTGCAGCGGCAATGACAACAGTGGGGGAGACAATGCCCTTCCGGATCTCTCGACCCTGACCGGAATCAGCATAACACCCGGAAACCAGACCCTGGAGGTCGACGGGACGGCGGCCAAGACCGTGACCTATTCGGTCAGCGGCACCTTCAACGACGGCCATTCACAGGACATCACCCGGGCGGTGGCCTTCGTGCAGGAGCCGGCTTTCGGGATATTCGAGGGACCCAGTCTCACCGTTCCCGCGGATCGGGGCGGCGTGAGTACCATCACTGCCGTCGCGGGCGCCGGAGCGACCGTCTTCAAGGCGACCGCGGGGTTGGAGGTCTCGGTCCGCAGGGGCTTCAGCGATCCCAAGTCCGCGGGACTGCCCGCCGACGTGGCGCAGAAGTTCGCCGGGGCAGAAGATGCGGCCAAGAAGCCCGAGCTGGTCTATCCGAACGACGGCGTGCTGCTGCCGCCCAACCTGGGAAGGCTGGAGTTCCACTTCGTTCCACAGGGTGGGACCTCGCTCTACCAGCTGACCCTCTCCAATCAGGTCACCTCGGTGCAGATCTACCTGAGCTGCTACCGGCCCAACGGCGTCGCGTCCGGCTGCATCTACGAGACCGATCCCGCGGTGTGGAAGGCGATCGCCGAGACCAACCGGGGAGGGAGTCCGCTTCAAGTATTGCTCAAAGCCACCGATGCCTCCGGAGCCACGGTCGGGACTTCGACGCCGCTGGGCCTCTCCTTCTCTCGCGACAACATCGAGGGCGGCCTCTACTACTGGACCACCTCCGGCAACACCGGGATCATGCGGTTTGACTTCGCTTCGACCACCCAGACGGTTCCGGAGCTGTTCGCGGATGCGACCGCCACCGGAAACTCCGGGGTGGTCTGTATCGGTTGTCACGCGCTGACCCGCGACGGAAAGAAGATCGTCGCCGAGGCGGGAGGGCAGAGTGATGGCCGGCTGCTGATGCTCGACGTCGCGACGTTCGGTCAGATCGCACCTTTTGGGGCTCCGGCCAAGAGCATCTTCGAGTCCTGGAGCCCGGATTCGAGCCAGTTCGCTGGCGTTTACGCCGACAGCGGTGCAACGGATTGCCAGCTGCGAATCCACGATGGCGCCTCCGGGCTCGTTGCTCAAAGCCTGTCCGGAACCGGTGACTGCGCCCAGTCACCCGCCAACCACCCGGACTGGGCGCCCAGCGGCGACCGGGTCGCCTACGTGAAGATGGGGGATCGCTCGGGCAACCCCTCGACCAACCAGAAGTTCTTCCAGGGCTCGCTTCAGATGGTGACCCGGACTGCGGGCGCCTGGTCCGCTCCGACCGAGCTGCTGCCGCTGGCCCCGGGCAAGAACCGCTACTACCCGGCCTTCGCCCCGGACAGCAACTTCCTCGTCTTCAACGAGTCGACCTGTGCCTCCGGCAACCAGCACATCAGCTGCAATGCCGACAGCGATCCCACCGCCAAGATCTTCGCCTTGCGGCCGGTTCCCGGTGCGACCCCGATTCCGCTCACCCAGGCCAACGCGCCCGGCAAGCGCGATGGCAGCAATACCTCTCTTACCAACTCGTTCCCCAAGTGGAGCCCGTTCATGTTCCGCCGGACCGCCGACGGAACCCGGCTCAACTGGCTCACCTTCGCCTCGACCCGCAACTATGGGCTTCGGACGCCGGTGCCGGGCGCCAGCGCGGAGAGCACGCGTGGAACACTGCTTTGGATGGTGGCGGTCGATCCGGACAAGGTGGGGCTGGGCGCCGACCCCAGCTTCCCGGCCTTCGCGCTGCCGTTTCAGGACTTGGGGACATCAAACCACATCGGTCAGTGGGCCGAGAAAGTGGTTCCGCGGATCAAGTAGTCGGGAGGCCAGGTCATGAAGGTCTACAAGCTCGGTCTTTTGGCCCTGATTGGACTGCTCGGTCTGCCCGCGGGTTGCGGCGGCAGCACCGGAACGGGCAACAGCGATGGGGGGAGCGATCCCAACAACCCCTCCGACCCGGACCCCAAGCCGGTTCCGGTGCCCGGTCTAACCTCGTTGGCGATCACCCCCGCCGACCAGGCGGTCCAGGTGGACGGCAAGACCCAGCTCCAGCTTTCGTACAAGGTCACCGGAACCTTCGCGGATGGCCATACCGAGGACATCACCTCCAAGGTCGCCTTCAGCCATGCGCCCGTGCTGGGAACCTTCGTCGGTTCCAACCTCCAGCTTCCGGCGGACCGCGGCGGCAACAGCACGGTGACCGCGGCGGCCAACACCGGCGCTACCATCATCCGCGCTACCGCGACGATCGACGTGCGGGTGCGTTCGCAGTACCGCGACGCCGCTTCGACCAGCCTGCCGCAGGACGTGGACACCAAGTTCGCCGGTCCGAACAACGCCGCCTTCGCGCCCAACCTGGTCTATCCGAACGATGGTGTGCTGCTGCCGCCCAACCTGGGCCGGCTGGAGCTTCACTTCATTCCGCAGGCGGGGACCTCGCTCTACCAGCTGACGATCGGAAACGACCTGACCGAGGTGAAGGTGTTCCTCAACTGCTACCGCCCGGCGGGTGTCGCCACCGGATGCATCTATGAAACCGACTCCTCGGTCTGGCGCGCGATCTCCGACACCAATCGCGGTGGCCTGCCGGTCACGGTGACGGTCACCGGCACCGACGCCGCCGGAAGCGCGGTCGGTACCTCGGCGCCGATCACCCTCTCGTTCGCGCAGGACAACCTGCAGGGTGGTCTCTACTACTGGACCACCACCACCAGCTCGATCATGCGCTATGACTTCGCGTCGACCACGCAGACCGCGCCGGAGCTGTTCGCCAATGCCGGCTCGATCGGCGCCACCGGCAGCACCATCAATTGCATCGGCTGCCACGCGCTCTCCCGCGATGGCCGCAGAATGGTGGTGGAGGCGCAGGGCGCGACCGACGGCCGGATCGCGATCCTGGATGTGGCCACCGGAAAGCTGCTGGCGGGGACCACGTTCCCGGCGCCGGCCAAGAGCTTCTTCGCCTCCTGGAACCCCGATGCGAGCCTCTTCGTGGGCGTGAACGACCGGAGCAACGGCAACGACTCGGGTCCCAACCCCAACTACAACTTGCGGATCATCAGCGGGACCACCGGACAGATTCAGGAGACGATTGCCAACACCGGAGACGCCACGCGTTCAGCGAACCATCCCGACTGGTCGGCCGACGGTCAGAAGATCGCCTATGCCCGGGTGGAACGAACCGGCCAGCGCTCGGTCTCCCTGCAGTGGCCGATCCACGGATCCATCAACTTCGTCACCAAGAGCGGTGGGACCTGGTCGGGGCCGGTAGAGATCGCGCCGAAGATCCCGCTTCGAAACCGGTTCTTCCCGTCGATCGCTCCCGACAGCAGCTTCCTCGTCTACAACGAGTCGATCTGCGACAACGACCCGGATACCGGGGGCGACATCTCCTGTGACGGCGACAGCGATCCGTCTGCCAAGATCTTCGCGGCCAAGCTGCAGGCGGGGGCGACCTTGATCCCCCTGACCAAGGCCACGGCGCCGGGCAAGCAGGATGGACTGAACACCAACCTCCACAACACCTTCCCCAAGTTCAGCCCGTTCAACTTCCAGCGGACCAAGGACAAGACCAGCCGGGTGAACTGGATCACCTTCTCCTCCACCCGGAAGTACGGCCTGCGGAACCCTCCGGGAAGTGGAACGCTGCTCTGGATGGTGGCCATCGATCCGGCCAAGGTGGACCAGGGGATCGATCCCAGCTTCCCACCCTTCGCGCTGCCCTTCCAGGCGCTCAACACCTCGAACCACATTGCGCAGTGGACGGAGAAGGTGGTTCCGAAGATCCAGTAAGGACTGACGAAGCGTCAGACTCTAAAAAATTTCTGGTCTAGATATGGGGACCGCTCGTGATCGGGTCGGGCCGGTCCGATTCCGGGCAGGACCGTGCCCGCTGCGACTGCGGCGACGAGCCCATAGATAAAGTCGGTGAGCTCCCGGCTGGCGCCGTGTGACGAATCCGCAAAAATCGGTGCGCCGAGCTTGGTTTCGGCGACCACGTTCGCGACTGCTCCAACGAGGAGTGAAAGCACGCCGGCGGCAGCTCGGGCCTGGGTTACCGATTGGGGGGCTTTTCCCAACAGTTGATAGGCCTTCGCGCCTATCAGTCCGGCAACGCATCCAAACCCCAGGGAATATAGAAAGTTGCTGGCGTGGTCGGGGTAGTCGAAGGGCTCGGGGATTACGTCCCTGATCTTGTATTGCAGGCTGACTAGCCGTTCGAGGATCGGGACGCCCAGCGCGATCAGCGTACGGGTACCCGCGATATAGACATCCAGCCGCTCATCTTTGGAGGCGCGCCGGCGTGAACGCCGATTTGGCTGCGCTCCTTCGGCGCGGGATTTCTTGCGGATCATCGGCAGGGGCTCCGTCCGCGGTTATCGCTCGGCCGAAGGGATAGTTTCTTCTCCACGATCGAGAAGGCGTTGGGCTACTCCCAACTCTTGAGGTGCAGGGCGGAGCGTCTCGTACTGGGCCAGCCACA
>JBGTHI010000692.1:0-10069 GCA_041746295.1 Myxococcaceae bacterium | reverse complement strand
GGACTCCCCGGCCGACGCGCCGTGCACGTGGAGATCTTGCGCGCTGGCGGCCGACCATTTGGCCGGATCGTCGGGCTCGGCCTTGACTGCTGGAGCCGACTGCGCGCATCCGAAGAACAGCAGCACGAGCCCGCCGACCCGCTGAACCATTCTCATCGTTTCCCCCGAAGCCGGGCGCGCGACACCGCCTGACCCAGCAGACGCTATCAGCTGAGGAGCAACGGTGGTCCCTCAATTTATGTTCCCATCGTACCCAGGAGTAGCCGCAGCACTTTCCAGGAGAGAAGCGCTTCGTCGGGGTTGCCCTCAAGAACTGAAAACGCAGACTGTGGAAACCGGATGTCCACCTGGGACATGTCGTTTCCACAGAAACCAAACTCACCCTCGGGGGGATGGTCCCCGAAGGCCGGAAGGAACCGACCGCGAAGCTTCCTGCGCCGTCACTGGTGCCATTCAGGCAGAGATCCGTGCCGGCAGGGTGAAGCGGTCGGTGAGATGCGACTTGGGTCGCGGAGGCATCAGCCCTTCGCACTCCGGCGACGAGGAGAGGATCTCCTCCGACACCAGCGGGTCACAGCTGGGGGGCGTGGAGGCTCCCAGAAAGCCAGTCACCAGGGCGGACGCCAAAAGAACTCTCATCCCCGTATTCGTACTCCCGGTGACATCACCCTTGCCAGGCCGATCCTTCTTCCCGGAGCTCTTTCGTCCGCTCCGCCCGCGTTTCGCAAGGCAGAGTGAAGAAGAACGAGCTGCCCTCTCCAACCCGGCTCTGGGCCCAGATCCGGCCCCCATGCGCTTCGACGATCCCCTTGGCGATCGCCAGGCCCAACCCTGTCCCCGCCCGATTTCGCGGCTGCGCTTGCCAGAAGCGATCGAAGATCCGCGGCAGCTGCTCTTCGCTGATCCCTGCCCCGCGGTCGGCCACTGAGATCTGGAGCTCTCCACCATTCAAGCTGGCGGAGACCTCGATGCTGGACCCCTCCGGGCTAAACTTGCTGGCGTTGCCCAGGAGGTTCGAGAAGACCTGGAAGATCCGCTCTCGGTCACAATGCACGCGGCAGCCGCTCGCTGCGTTTCCCTGAAACGCGAGCGGCTGCTTGCGTTGACCCAGAACCGGCTGCATTAGCTCCATTGCCTGCCGGAGGATGTCGGCGAGATCCTCGGGTTTCGACTCCAGCGGCAGCTGTCCGCGCTCCATCCGGGACAGATCGAGCAGATCCGAGATCAGCCCCTTCATCCGCGCGGTGGAACGCTCGATGATCTCTAACTGTCGCCGAGCACGGCGGTTGGCCTCGTTGTCGAGAAGGAGCTGACGGAGGAGCCCGCTGCTGGCGGTGATCGCGGTGAGCGGATTGCGGAGGTCGTGAGAGACCATCGCGAGCACCTCTTCGCGCGATTGGGTGGCGGCCTCCGCGCGGACCCTTCCGCGCCGCTCGGCCTCGATCGCTCGCTCCTGCTCCCGGGCCTCGCGTTCGCGGCGCGCCAGGAGCTCACTCTGCCGGCGGATGTGTCGCTCCTTCCGGAACAGCTCCACGAACACCGAGACCTTGGAACGGAGGATCTCCGGCTCGAAAGGCTTGAGCAGGTAGTCCACCGCGCCGTGGGCGTAGCCCTGGAAAATGTGTGCCGCGTCGCGGCTGATCGCCGTCAGAAAGATGATCGGTACATACGCGAACCGCTCGTGCTTCTTGATCAGAGCCGCGGTCTCGAAGCCGTCCATCCCGGACATCTGGACGTCCATCAAGATCAACGCCACCTCCTGCACCAGCAGGAGCTTTAACGCATCCTCCCCGGAATGGGCGCGCACCAGCTCCAGGCCCAAAGGCTCTAGCACCGCTTCCAGGGCGAGCAGGTTTGCCGGATGGTCGTCGACCATCAGCACCTTGACCCGCTCGTCAGATGTGGCCGGTTCACTCATCGACGCAGCCATCGTCGAATCATCGCCACCAGCGCCTCGGGCTCGACCGGCTTGGGCAGGTAGTCCGAAGCCCCGGCGGCGATGCACTTCTCACGGTCCTCCTTCAAGGCCTTCGCAGTCAGGGTGATCACCGGGATCGATCTGAAGCGAGGATCGGCGCGGATCGCTTTCGCCGTCTCGTAGCCGTCCATCTCCGGCATCATCACATCCAGGAGGACCATGTCGAAGGCGGGATCGTTCTGGAGGGTCTCGATCCCCGCCTTGCCGTTCTCGGCATACTCCACTTTCATCTCCTGGCTCTCGAGCACGCTGGTCAGGGCGAAGACGTTCCGCATGTCGTCATCGATCACCAGCACCCGCTTGCCGCGGAGCGCCTCCTCCTTTCCCTGGGCGATCTGAACCGACCGGCGCGCCCGCTCCGGCAGATTCTCGTAGACCCGGTGGAGAAACAGCGCGGTCTCGTTGACCAGTCGATCGGGCGAGTGGGAGGAGCTCTTCAAGATGATCGAATGGGCGTGACGTTTCAGCCGCTGCTCCTCGCGCGAGGTAAGATCCTTGTTGGTGTAGACGATCACCGGCAGGTCACGGAAGCGATCATTGCGCTTGATCGTCTCCAGCACCTGGAAGCCGTCGGCATCCGGGAGCACCAGATCCAGCACCAGGCAGTCGAAGCTACCCTCTTCCAGCTCGCGGAGCGCCGCCTCCGCGGAGGGGGCAACCACCATCTCTACATCGGAGCCGTCGGCGATCAGCTCGCGCACCGTCTCCACCTGTACCGGATCATTCTCGGCGACCAGCAGGCGCTTCAACTTGCGGTTGATGAATGAGGAAATGTGGGTGAAGGCACCCTCCAATGCATCCTTACTGACCGGCTTCTCCAGATAGGCGAACGCGCCGACGGTCGCGCCGTGGTTGTGCCGGTCATTTACCGAGATCACGTGCACCGGGATGTGCCGGGTGCTCGGGTTGCGCTTGAGCCGGTCCAGCACCGACCAGCCGTCGACCACCGGCAGCTGGATGTCCAGGGTGATCGCCTGAGGCATCAGGGTTTGGGCCAGCTGAAGCCCGGTGTCTCCGCGGGTGGCGACCACCGCCTTGAAGCCGCGCTCCCGAGCCAACGTGAGCATGATCCGGGCGAACTTGAGATCATCCTCGATGATCAGCAGCGTCCGATCGCCAGGACGAATCTCCTCGCGGTCGTCCTCCAATTCTTGAAGGGGCGGCGAAGGCAAGATCGGCGGCTGCGCCTCGAGCAGGCTCTCCACGAGAGGCTCCGGATTGAGTGCCTCTTCCGGGCCGGTGTAGGCCGCGGGCAGATAAAAGGTGAAGGTGCTTCCCTGGCCCGGCATGCTCTCGATCCGGATCTCGCCTCCCAACAACCTCGCGATCTCGCGGCTGATCGAAAGCCCCAGGCCGGTGCCCCCGTACTTACGGCTGGTGGTGCCGTCGGCCTGCTGGAAGGCCTCGAAGATCAGCCGATGCTTCGACTCGGGGATGCCGATGCCGGTGTCCGCCACGGAGAAGGCGTAGACCTGCGACGCGGAGCGCAGCATCTCGTTGTCGAAATGCAGATCTCCCGGAGCCGGGGTGACTCTCAGCGTGACGCTTCCGGTATCGGTGAACTTGAGCGCGTTGGAGATCAGGTTCTTGAGAACCTGTTGGAGCCGCTGCGCATCGGAACGGAAAGTATCCGGGAGCGCGGGATCCAGCTCCACTGCGAAGCTCAGTCCCTTCTGCTCGGCCAGAGTGGTGAAGCTTCGCTCGACGAAGTCCTTCAGCTCGTCGAAGGGAACCTCGCGAGCCTCCACCTGCATCTTCCCCGCCTCCACCTTGGACAGATCGAGGATCTCGTTGATCAAGGAGAGCAGGTCGTTGCCGGAGGCGTGAATCGTCCGGGCGTACTCCACCTGTTTGTCGGAGAGGTTCTCCTCCTTGTTGTCCGAGAGGAGCTTGGCCAGGATCAGCAGACTGTTGAGCGGCGTTCGCAGCTCGTGAGACATGTTGGCCAGGAACTCCGACTTGTACTTGGAGGCGATGGCCAGCTGCTCCGCCTTCTCTTCGATCGCGGCGCGGGCCTGCTCGACCTCGCGGTTCTTCTCTTCGACCTTCCGGTTCTGCTCTTCGAGCAGGCGCGCCTTGTCCTCGAGCTCGATGGCCTGCTTCTCCAACTCGGAGTTGGATCTCTTGAGCTCCGCCTGCTGCGCGGTGAGCTCCTGGGACTGACTCTGCAGCTCTTGCGTGAGGCTTTGGGACTGCTGGAGCAGCTCCTCGGTTCTCACGTTGGCCATGATCATGTTGAGCACCACGCCGATGCTCTCGGTGAGCTGGTCCAGGAAGATCTGGTGAATCGCGCTAAAGGGGCTGAACGAGGCCAGCTCGATCACCGCCTTGACGGCACCCTCGAAGATGACCGGCAGCACGATGATGTTCAGAGGCGGCGCTTCGCCCAACCCGGATGCAATCTGGATGTAGTCGGCCGGGACACGGGTGAGGAGAATGGTCTTCTTCTCCAGCGCGCATTGCCCCACCAGGCTTTCCCCTAGACGGAAGTTGTTGGCGACCGTCTTCCGCTCCCGGTAGGCGTAGCTGGAGGTGAGCTTGAGGATCGGCTCCCCCTTCTCTACGTCCATCATGAAGAAGGCGCCCTGGTGACCGCCGACCAGCGGGGTCAGCTCGGACATGATCAAGCGGGAGACCGACTCCAAGTTTTTCTGGCCCTGCATCATGCCGGAGAACTTGGCGAGGTTAGTCTTCAGCCAGTCCTGCTCCTGGTTCTTCTGCGTGGTCTCACGCAGGTTGAAGATCATTTGGTTGATGTTGTCCTTCAGCGCCGCGACTTCGCCTTCGGCGCCGACAGTGATGCTCCGCGAAAGGTCTCCCTTGGTCACGGCGGTCGCCACGTCGGAGATGGCACGCAGCTGAGAGGTCAGCGTTCCTGCCAGCTCGTTCACGTTGTCGGTCAGCTGCCTCCACGTTCCCATCGCGCCGGGAACCTTGGCCTGACCGCCGAGCATTCCTTCGATACCGACCTCGCGGGCCACCGTGGTCACCTGGTCGGCGAAGGTGTCCAGGGTGACGGTCATCGAGTTGATGGTATCGGCCAGCGCCGCGATCTCACCCTTCGCTTCGACGCCGACCAGCTTCTGGGTCAGATCGCCGTTGGCGACCGCGGTCACGACCTTCACGATTCCTCGCACCTGGGTGGTGAGATTCGAGGCCATGAAGTTCACGTTGTCGGTCAGATCCTTCCAGGTACCGGCCACACCCGGCACTCGGGCCTGACCACCCAGCTTTCCTTCCACACCAACCTCGCGGGCCACCGTGCTCACCTGCTCGGCGAAGGTCGAGAGGGTGTCGGTCATTGAGTTGATGGTGTCGGCGAGGGCCGCGACCTCGCCCTTCGCTTCGACCACAAGCTTCTGCCGCAAATCGCCGTCGGCCACCGCGGTCACGACCCGGACAATACCTCGCACCTGGGTGGTGAGGTTCCGGGCCATGAAGTTCACGTTGTCGGTCAGGTCTTTCCAGGTGCCGGAGACGCCGGGCACCTGCGCCTGACCCCCCAGCTTTCCTTCGGTACCGACTTCCTTGGCGACGCGTGTCACTTCGGAGGCGAAGGAGTTGAGCTGCTCCACCATGGTGTTGATGGTGTTCTTGAGCTCGTTCACCTCGCCCTTCGCGTCGACGGTGATCTTCTGCGACAGATCGCCGTTGGCGACGGCCGTCGTCACCTTGGCGATGTTTCGCACCTGGTCGGAGAGGTTACCGGCCAGGACGTTCACGTTATCGGTAAGATCCTTCCAGGTGCCGGAGACATCCTTCACGTCCGCCTTGCCACCCAGCTTTCCTTCGGTACCGACTTCGCGCGCGACACGGGTCACCTCGCCGGCGAACGCGCGGAGCTGGTCCACCATGGTGTTCATGGTGTTCTTCAGCTCCAGCATCTCTCCCTTCACGTCCACGGAGATCTTCTGGGACAGGTCGCCGTTCGCCACGGCCGTCGTCACCTTGGCGATGTTACGGACCTGGCTGGTGAGGTTGTTGGCCAGGAGGTTCACGTTATCGGTGAGGTCCTTCCAGGTACCGGCCACACCTGGCACCTCCGCCTGCGCACCCAGCTTTCCTTCCACGCCCACGGTGCGGGCCACGCTGGTAACCTGCTGCGCGAAGATGTTCAGCGTCTGGGTCATGTTGTTGAGCGTGTCGGCCAGCGCGGCGATCTCGCCCTTGGCCTCGACGCCGACCAGCTTCTGATTCAGGTCGCCGTTGGCGACCGCGGTCACGACCTTCACGATTCCTCGCACCTGGGTGGTGAGATTCGAGGCCATGAAATTCACGTTGTCGGTCAGGTCCTTCCAGACGCCGGAGACGCCCTGCACCTCGGCCTGGCCTCCCAGCTTTCCGTCGGTACCGACCTCCTTGGCGACGCGGGTCACTTCGCCGGCGAACGAGCGGAGCTGATCCACCATCGTATTGACGGTGCTCTTCAGCTCGAAAACCTCGCCCTTTGCATCGACGGTGATCTTCTTGGAAAGGTCGCCCTTCGCCACCGAGGTGGTGACCTCTGCGATGTTACGCACCTGGCTGGTGAGGTTGTTGGCCAGGAGGTTCACGTTGTCGGTCAGGTCCTTCCAGGTGCCGGAGACGCCGCGCACCTCGGCCTGGCCCCCCAGCTTTCCTTCGGTACCGACTTCCTTAGCGACGCGCGTCACTTCGTCGGCGAACGAGCTCAGCTGATCGAGCATCGAGTTCACGGTGGTACCAATCCGGAGGAACTCGCCCTTCACCGGCTGCCCGTCCAGCTCCAGCGCCATCTTCTGGGTCAGGTCGCCATCGGCCACCGCGAGGAGCACCCGGGCGACTTCCGTCGTCGGTTGGACCAGGTCGCCGATCAGCGAGTTGATCGATCGGATTCCGATCGCCCAGTCCCCCTGGGCCTCACCCAAGGAGGCTCTCTCGGTCATCTGGCCCTCGCGGCCGACCACCCGCTCCAGCCTGACGATCTCCCGCACCAGCTTCTGGTTCATCGCCGCCATCGCGTTGAAGGCCTGGGAGATCTCGCCCTTCAGCGCCTTGGAGCCTCGCGTCGGCAGCCGGATCGAGAAATCCCCCTCCTCGGCCGCGAGCAGCGCATCGCGCAGATCTTCCAGCCATCCGGCCTCGGCGATCGACGGCTTGCCGGACGCCACCCGCACCGCCTCTCGAACCGCCCGCCCTACCTTCCGCCCCTTGCCATTTCCGTTGGCGTGCACACTGGCCACACCGCTGCCATCGGGCTGGCCCTTGCCCTGCTTGCTGCGGAGACGAGTTTCATTGGGGGTGGAGGTCGAGTCGATGGGCACAGGCGGTAGCTCCCTCGTCAAGGCAACGGCCTAGGGATAGTCAGGTTCTAGCTCGAGTCCGGTTCGGTTCCAGCGGGCGGCGTGCTGAGGTTAGACCGGATTGTCTTGCGTTTCACTAATGCACCCTGGGTTCGTCTGCTCCCCTGCCGGGAGCACGAACTTCGGCGGTGATCATTTGAACCGGACCTAGAAAGAGCTGCGCCTCGGTGTAGGAGGTGCGCACCTTGTCTTGCCTGGGCAGGTAGGAGGCAACCGGCTTCTCCAGCCAGTGCCAGATCGAAACCTCACCATGATGGGCGAGCGCCTCCACGAGCGGCGGAGGGCAACTGCCGAGGTACTGTCGGACCAGCGGCAACAGCTCCTCCTCGAAGGTCTCCCCCGCGAGCTGGTGTCGGCGGCCGGGATCGAGCGTCCCGTCGAAGGCCCGAGAGATGTGAAAAAGCTCGTGGAGGAGCGTCGCGACGCGTGCCTCCGGCGTGCTGCAGCGAAAGAATAGGGGTCGTAGCGTGATGCAATAGAGCATCTGCTTACCCTTGAGCTCGACCTTGGGCTTGCAGCGACCCACGGAATTCTCGAGCCTACGTGAGGTGAAGCAGAGCGGTTTCACGGTCGCGCGGGAGGCGCGGCGCGCTTCTCCGGCCACCACCACAATCTGGTTGGCCTTGATGTGGGCGAACTCGGGCAGTCGCTCGGCGACGTCGTCGATGATCCCGCGGACTGCTCGGTTGAAGTTGTAGCGCCGTTTGCTCAATCCAGGTACCGAGTCTAGACACAAGCGTGGCGGTCTACCTTCTAAATCCCGGTAACGAGACATTTCCACCGGTCGAGG
Organism: Myxococcaceae bacterium; assembly: GCA_041746295.1. Lineage (GTDB taxonomy): Bacteria > Myxococcota > Myxococcia > Myxococcales > Myxococcaceae > JBGTHI01. Next base: position 1,980 of record JBGTHI010000692.1, on the reverse strand, counting down.
CATCGGAGCCGGATGGGCTGTTGGCGGTCGGTGGCGACCTAAGCCCCCAACGGCTGCTGACCGCCTATGCTCGGGGAATATTCCCTTGGTACAGCGACGGACTGCCGATCCTCTGGCACTCACCCGATCCCCGCTTCGTGCTGGAGCCCGCCCGGTTTCACTTTCCCCGCAGCCTGAAGAAGGTGAGCGCCCGGGCAATCTACGAGGTGCGGCTCGATACCGCCTTCGCCGAGGTGATCGCCCGATGCGCGGGGTCGAAGCGGCCCGGGCAGAAGGGAACCTGGATCACCGATGAGATGCAGGAGGCCTACTGTACGCTGCACCAGCTCGGCTTCGCCCACTCGGCGGAGAGCTGGAAGGGGGGTGAGTTGATCGGTGGGCTGTACGGCGTCGCCCTGGGTTCGATCTTTTTCGGCGAAAGCATGTTCACCCAGGCAGCGGACGCCTCCAAAGTGGCCTTCGCCACCCTGGTCCAACAACTGACCGCGTGGGGCTTCACCCTGATCGATTGCCAGAGCTACACCGAGCACCTCGAGCGCTTCGGCGCAGAGCACTGGTCGCGCCCCCGTTTCATCACCGCTCTGCAAGAGGCCTTGAAGTCCCCGACCCGGCCAGGCCCCTGGAAGCTCGACTGAGGTCAGCCCTTAAGAGTCGCTGGATGTAGGCAACGGGGCGCGATAAGAAGGTCTTTATGCCGACTTGGGCCCTATGGCTCGCATGTCTTGGATTGACCGGGGTGCGGGCATTGATCGCCGCCGCCGATTCCGCCCTCTACGGCGCCTCCGACGACAAGCTGAAGGAGATGGGGAGCAGCCGCCCCGGTCCCTTCCGCCGGGTGACCCGGCTCAAGAACGAGCGCGAGGGGAGCGCGACCGCTCTTCGCTTCGGCATGGTGCTGACCGGATTCTTCGCCGCCGGGCTGGCCGCGGTCACGCCGCCTCAGATGCTCTTCTTGTGGCCCACCGCCCAATCACCTCTGCTTTGGCTGCTCCCCCCACTCCTGAGCGTTTTCCTGGTCTCGGTGCTCACCAGCCTGCTGGAGATCTCCGCCCGGGCAGTTGCCAGCGCTCACCCCGAAAGCTGGGCCTTCAGGCTCTCCGGACTGCTCGCGGTGCTGGTAGCGGTGCTCTACCCCTTCATGCGGGTCTTGCTGGGATTGATCAATGTCCTGCTGCGCCCCTTCGGCGGCCGGCTCCGCTTCGAGTCTCCGCCACCTCCACTCGAGGAGCTTGAAAAGCTGCTCACCGCGCAGGCCGTGGCGCACGAGGTGGACCAGGGGGCACCCCAGCTGATCCGGTCGATCTTCGAGATGTCCGATAAGCGATGTCGGGACGTGATGGTGCCCCGGACCGAGGTGGTGGCGGTGGAGATCGCCACGCCACCCAGTGAAATCCTGCGCATCCTGGCGGAGGACAGCCACTCACGGATCCCGGTCTATCGCGACGAGATCGACCAGATCGTGGGCGTGCTCCATTCCAGGGAGCTGATCCCCCTCCTCCAGCATCCCGAGCTCCTGGTTCTGCAAGACCTGGTGCGGCCGGCCCACTTCGTCCCCTGGATGAAGTCCATTGGCGATCTGCTTCGCGAGATGCAAGCCCTGAAGATTCACATGGCCATCGTGGTGGATGAGTACGGCGGCTTCATGGGAATCGTCACGCTGGAAGACATCCTCCGCGAGATTGTCGGCGACATCGGGGACGAGTTCGATGTCGAGGAGAAGTTGGTGGAGAAACAGGCCGATGGGAGTTTCCTGGTCGACGCCGGCATCACCCTGGATGACTTCGAGGGGGTCTTCGGCACCGCCCTACCGGAAGGGGAGTACGAAACCCTGGGCGGCTTCTTGAGCGCGCTGGCCGGCCGGATCCCCGACGCCGGCGAGCGGCTCGGCTACGACGGTCTGCAGTTCTGGGTGGCCGGGAAGAAGGGGGCGAGAATCACCCGAATTCGGCTGGTCCGCTCGCGACCCGCGCGCGTCGAGCC
>JBGTHI010000691.1:0-5195 GCA_041746295.1 Myxococcaceae bacterium | reverse complement strand
CGGTGGCCACAATCTCGCGATCAGCTTCCGAATCGCCGCCAGCATCGTCTCGAGGAGGCGCCCCACTGTGGGATCGGGAGCGAGCGCTCGTGGGTCTCCGGTCCCCCTCATCGCTCACCACGCTTCGGCCGCTCATCTAGCGCCAGCCCAACGAAGGCCATGGCGAGGGCCACACTGAGGACATCCCCCAGGGCGGTGTCGCGGGTGACGGGGGAGAGACGGGAACGGCGTTCTTCGGTCTTGACTGGTTCCACTACGCCTCCAACGGACGTTGACCCGAACATCAATACGCATCTAAATAGATTCGGTCAACTCCGACACGGCAGCGCCGTATCAGACAACAGGAGCACCATTTGAGTCACATGCGAACTCTCATTGAGAAAGTAGACGCGCCCGCGCCGACTCAAGCCCACGCCCCTCCCCACGAAAAAAGTCACTCAGCGAGTCACTTCGGCGCGCGCGGGGTTGGGTGCGTACTCATGCGTGTACGCATGCGTGGGGTTTGCTCGAAGAATGCTGAGTCATCTTCGCGACCTGGGACCCCCTTCCGAATCCAAAGGGGCACTCACCGCTTCACCGGCCGGTTTCCAGACCCCTCCCTCCCAACCACGAGGAGGAAGGGGTCTGGAAACCAGTTCAGCAGTCAGTGGAATTTGGATTCGGAAGGGGGTCCCAGGTCTGAGGTGAGAGATAGGAAGGATTGGGTGGGTGGAAAGGAAAAAAGAAGAAAGAAAACAGAAAAACAACAACAACAAAAACCAACGGCATCGGGAGGCGAAGATGCGGCGTGAGAGGCCAGAGGAGGTCACGCAGGGAGGATGGGCCAGTCGAGCACGCCTAACGGAGCGCGATCGGCAGTTGATGGGGCTGCTTGGTCTCTCGCACTATCTGACCGAAGCGCAGATTGCCGAGGGGCTCTACCCAGGGCTCAATCTCCAGAACATGCGAAAGCGCCTCCTGCGCCTATCCGGTCGGGGCGCGTCGGCTTTTTCGAAGGCCTACCTTCGGAGGCTCTATCACCGGACGTGGGACGGACAGCTCGTCCCTACCTGGACCATGACCGAGCTGGGCTACCGGGTCGGCGCGGAGGTTGCGGGCGCGGAAGTGAAATGCTCCGCAAGGACATCGAGTTTCGGTTCCTGCTCCATACGGTGACGCTGAACGGGCTGTTCGTGCATCTGTGCCAAGAGTACGGCGGCGGAATCGCCAGCGCGGCATTGGAAGGCTGGAAGTGGATCTCGGGCGAGACAGTCCGGCTTCCATGGCACGCCTACAACGTCATCGCCGACAAGGCGACCGACCACCTGATCCAACCCGACGCGGTGCTTGAGATCACCACCCAGCGACGGCGCATCTTCTTGGAGTGCGAGATGGGGACCCACTCCATCAAAGCGCAGAGCGACGAGAAGAAAGGCGCCACGATGGCCAAGGTCGAACGGTACGAGTCGTTCATCACCGAGCGAAGCGACTTCATGCCGGACGGTAAAGGCCGGACCTTCTACGAGCGCAGCTACCCGGACCGCTTCACGCCCCAGGTGGTGTTCCTGGTCCAATCGCCGATACGGCGCGGGAACATCAACGCGGCGATCGCTGAGCGGCAACCGCTGGGCCCCAAAGACACCACCCATCGGGCGTTGACCTTCGACGAGGCGAAGCAGGAGTTCGGCGCGCTGGTCCGACGAAAGGGCGGGAGGGTCGCTCCACCCCGGTCCGCCTCGCGGGAACTCCCGCCGCTCAGTCGCCAGGACGTGAGTCTGCTCTCAGAGTTCTTCGTGGATACCATCGGCACTCTAAGGAACATCCGCGCCAGATCGCGCAGCCTGAACGTCACGGTGCCGCCCTACCCTGTCCATGCCGAAGCGGTGAAGGCTCTCCTCGCGCGGCTGTCGAACCCTTCCCCACCACAAGGCAGCAAAGGAGCACCGTAGTGGGACGTACCCCAACCGTCAGACTCTCTTCAAATCGATCGTCTGACGAGATTGCCATTCCAGACGCTGGATGCGGGACCAAAAGTTCTCTGTCATGAATCCAGGTCGGTGGCCGGGATGGGCACTTGGAGTGTGCAGCATCTTCAGTTGCTTGTGCCCCTCAGCCACGATCGATGCCTTCATGAACTCGAATTCTTCAAAGAGCCCATTGATTGACTCCGGCAAGAGAGCCCTGGCTTTGAGCTTCGCATCCAGGAACTGCTGACCTACCTCCTGCTCCAACACGGCCAGCCTCTTTTGGAATTCTGCCCAAAATCTCATCGCCCGACCGTTCAACTCGCCAGCGATGGAATACTCCCCGCTCACTACCTTCCTTAGGCCCGCTCCGAAATGCAGGAGGGCCAGTAGAACCTCCTCTTTCACCTCCAGGAGCTTCTTTCGCCGGTCCTCCTTTCTGGCCCTCCACTCCTTGACCTTCCAGGTAACCAGAGCACTGACCACGACGGAGACACCTGACCAAATCTGTCCCTGATGATCGGAGACGAACCTGGCCAGCCACTGCAGCACGGATGCCGCTTCCATTGCCCCTCCTGGGATTTGCAGGGTTTTAGCTACCGGATCTGACGCTTAAATGATCGGTCCGAAATTCGGGGCTTATGGCCTTGACGCGATGTGAGCTAGCCAAGGGCGATCCACGTCTGTACATACAAAAGGCCCCGGAGGTGCGAACTCCGGAGCCCGGACTACCGTGATGCAGTTGAGCGATTAGAACAGCGGGAGCGACAGCAGGTTGTCGGCCTTGGTGAGGTCCGGATCGGTGCGTAGGTGCTTAACCTTGTCCCGCGCTTCGACCGGTCTCACCTCGCTCTGGTCTATTCCATTCCGAGCAAGCACCCAGAGCGTCATCTCCTTCTTCGCCAGGTGACGGACAGCGTCCTCCCTGGCGAACTCGGTCGGGGTGATGTTCACCACCTTGATCCGCTCGACTCTGCTTCCGTCCTGCGACTTCCTAATGTGTGTGACTTTACCGCGCGGCGTCGTCATGATCGTACCTTTCAGCACGTGTAAGGAACTGAGAGGAAATCTCCCAGCCCACGATCAGAGATGCCGCTTTTCCTGGAAAGTCGCAACTATGGGCCCCACAAAAAACACAATTGGTGGGGGTGTATAAATTAAGAGCCACTACTAATAGTGTGCTTGACTTCAACGCCGGTTCCACGCGGTGCCACACAGAGCAACGTAGTGCCACGTAGGGCTAATAGCGCACGGCTTCCCGGGCTAGGAGGCAAGGGCTTTCGCGGCCAAGTACATAGAACTTATACATCAATAAAATGATAAATACCATTATGATGCTGGTCTATATGCTTTAACTGATATTTACCATGGCTCCCCAATCTGAATCCCATCGTGTCCTGGCGGCATTGCGCGCTGTCTTTCCGCCAGGGGCGACGGTCTCGGTCGTGAGGTCGCGTAAGGGGGATACCGAGATCTCCGTGGGCGGGCGCATTGTGCATGCGTGCTGGGTGGCCGAAGGGGGTCTAGGCCAGATTCGAGCAGTTCTTGAACGTCCACATCCACCAGGCATCGTGGTCGCTCGCCGTATTTCACCCGGCGGACGAAACGCCTTGGCTCAGGCCAAGGTCTCGTGGGTCGACGAGACCGGGGCCGCTGAGATCGCCTTCGACTCGATCATTGTCTCTCGAACCGGCCGCCCGTTCGAGCGTGAGCCCACCCCACCCCGCTGGACGCCGGCCGTCGTCGCCGTTACGGAAACGCTCCTTTGCGGCGTGGACGCAAAGGTGTCGGCGACATCGGCTGCGACCGGCCTCTCCACCGGCAGTTGTACCGCCGCACTCAAGACATTGACGGAACTCCAGCTCCTTTCGGCACAACAAACCCGCGGCCGAGGGTCCGCACGTACCGTCGTCGATTTGAAGAGACTGCTTGAGGCGTATGTCCCTGCCGCCACCTCTCTTGCCCCCTCACTTTCGCTGTCGGTAGGAGTGACATGGCGCGATCCGATTGCTGGACTACGCGAACTCGGTCGCACTTGGACGGCCGACGGCATTGCATGGGCTGCCACAGGTGCCGCCGCCGCGGATCTCCTCGCCCCACTGCTCACTTCGGCAGGAACCACGGAGGCGTACGTGAGTTCTCGAACCATCGCGGACCTTGATGGGCTCGCGCGACGATCGGGTCTTAGGCCTATAGAGGGCGGTCGGTTGACGCTCCGCCCATTCCCCACGTCGACCAGTGAAAGGCTTGCCACGATTCAGGACGGCGTGGCACTGGCTCCATGGCCACGCGTCTATGTGGACTTGCTACGAAGCGGCGTTCGGGGCGAAGAGGCCGCCGAACATCTCCTTGAGGTAATAAATGAACGAAGAACCCGAACGGACAAGAGCGGCTCGACGCGCGGCTGAAACGGCGCTGGTTCGCATCGTCCACCACTATGGAGAGCGCCCCGGGTTCGTCCTGCTCGGTGGACTGGTTCCTGACCTGCTCTGCAGCGCCAGCCACTTCCGCCATGCCGGAACCACCGATGTCGATGTTCAGGTCGACCTCGAGATCGCCAGCGGCGCCGTGAACATGAGTCGGCTTGAGATGGCCCTCCGAAACGCGGAGTTCGAGCCTACGGCAGACCGTATTTGGCATTGGTCCTCAGAGGAGGGTCGGACGCGCGCGCGATCATCAAGTTCGAACTCCTCGCAGATGTCGGATCGGAGCCTGCCCAGGCGTCTATGAGGAGCACGAAGCAGCTGTTGAACGAGGGGTCCATGGCGCGCATGAGATTGACCTGAAGCTCCGATGGCAATCTCGAAATTTGGGAGGGTTGCTGCTTGACCTCGTCCATGGATCAATGCCCCACGAACAGCTGGGAGGAAGCGCCGTGTTACGATCATTCCTGATGACCCTCTCTCTGCCTCTGCTGATCGCATCGGATAGGAAGATCGATCCCGTCCTGCAGTCAGATACGCCTACCGAGAGGCTAGATTTTCGACTGTCAGACGAGGACGGTGCGGCGGCCATGGGGCTCGAGTGTCGGTCGGCGACTGAGGACCTTAAGATCTATGATTGCGAGTTCCACCGTATCCAGATCATGAATCGGTCTGCTGAGGGTGTTTGTACTGTTCCCAGCCACGATCGTTGAGGCGATCAACGGCGGATCCGATCCGCTTCTTTACCGGGTAGAGGTTTTGCAGGTTGGGAGGTCGCCAGCAGTGAGGCAGATGCTAGCGTGCCACGCTGGTTGAGGTAGGTCAGCAG
>JBGTHI010000690.1:0-3192 GCA_041746295.1 Myxococcaceae bacterium | reverse complement strand
GCGCGATCCGGAACCGGTCCATCAGCGCACGTATGGTCGGCAGATCGAAGTAGATGATCACGTTCCGGCAGAGGATCAGGTCGAAGCTGCCGGGGGCAACCTCGGCGAAGCGGGACTGGATCAGGTTCTGGCGCTGGAAATGGATGAACTTCCGGAGCTCCGCATTGACCGCATAGCCCTCGCCCCCTCGCTCGAAGTACTTCTCAAAGAGCTTTCCAGGGAGGCCGGCCAGTTTGCGTTCGCGGTACCTGCCCTGCCGTGCGCTCTCCACCGCCTCCGGATTGACGTCGGTCGCCCAGATCTTTACTTCGCACGGGTCGGCGCCCGCTTCCGCGAGGAGCATCGCCAGCGAGTAGGGCTCTTCCCCCGAGGCGCAGCCGGCCGACCAGATTCGACCGGGCGATCCCCGGGAGCGGGCCCGCCGGAGGAGCTCCGGCACCAACCGGTGCTCCAGCGCGCGGAACTGGTGCGCGTCGCGAAAAAAGTAGGTGGTGCCGACGGTCACCCACGGAAGAAGCTGCCGCAGCTCCATCTCACTCGAGGGACCCGACACTTTCAGACCGCGGAGATAGTTGTCGGGAGACTCGAGACCCAGTGCGGTCATCCGCTCCACGAGCGCGCGCATTAGCACGTGGTGGCGGTCCGGGCCGACCTTCAGCCCCGCCCGATCCAGCAGGAACGCCGACAGCCGCTCCAGATGCGCGGTCTCGAGCTTCATCGGAGGGCCACCCCCAGACCGGTCTCTAAAGCGAGCCAACGGGCCAGGCTGGAGGAGAAGCGCCGCAAGGTAAGGGGTCAGGTGAGACGGTTGATGGCTTGCGCCAGGCTCTGGATTCCCAGCTCGCCCTTCACCAGATAGGCGTTCGCCCCCGCCTCCATCCCCCGGCGTCGGTCCTCCGAGGAAGCGAGGGACGAGAGCATGATCACCGGGAGCTGAGTGAAGCGGTCACCCTCCCGGAGTCGGCGTGCCAGTCCCAGCCCGTCCAGCCTTGGCATCTGGACGTCGGTGAGCACCAGATCGTACCGCTCTCGCAACAGCTTTCCCCAAGCCTCCTCGCCGTCCTGTGCCTCCTCGACACCGTGGCCCAGCGCCTTCAGCAGCGCCGACTCGGTAGCACGCGCGATCGGTGAATCGTCCACCAGTAGAATGCGAAGGCGCCGCGCCTGCTCCTTGGGACCTTCCTTGCGGTTCAAGCGCCGAACCTCGGCCATCACGTCCGGGACATGAAGGAGCACCGCGATTCGGCCATCCGCGAGCGCCGCGGTCCCCGCGATGAAGGGCGCTCCGCTCAAGAACTCGCCGCCACAGGGCTTGATAGCGACCTCTCGCTCGTTCACCAGCGCATCCACCACCAGCACCGCCCGGTCCTGACCATGCCGCAGCACCACCGCGGGTGGCCGCCCCTGCCGTGGGCCACCATTGAGGCCCAGCAGGGGTCCCAGCGCGGCCATGGCGGTGGGCTTGCCCTGATGGCGCACCGCGACCGTACCCAGGACTTCGACCCAGTCGGCGCGGCCTACTCTGATCACCGCCTCCACGTCGCCCGCCGGAACGCCGTAGACATCTTCTCCCAGCCGGAAGAGCAGCACCCTCATCGAGGTGAGGGACTGCGGGAAGCGGAGCTGAATCCGGGTCCCGACCCGGAGCTGGCTGTAGCAGGAGACCGAGCCGCCCCGGGCTTCGACCTTCAGCTTCACCACGTCCATGCCGACTCCGCGGCCGGACAGCTCGGTGACCTCTTCTCGCGTGGAGAAGCCGGGCATGAAGATCAGCTCCATCGTCTCCCGCTCGGTGAGGTTGGCGGCGCGCTCTTGCGTCAGGATCCCCCGGCTCACCGCGGCAGCTCGCAGAAGATCCGAATCGATCCCCGGTCCATCGTCCGCCACCTCCAGCTGAAGCATGTCGCCGTCGGCCCGTGCCTGGATCGAGATGCGACCGGCGCGGGATTTGCCCAGCTTGGCGCGCTCCGCCGGCGCCTCAACGCCATGGTCGACCGCGTTCCGCAGTAGGTGGATCAGCGCATCGCGGACATCTTCGATCATCGACCGGTCCAGACCCGCTTCGGACTGATCGATGGTGAGCTGAACCTCCTTACCCAGCTGCTGCGCGATCTCGCGCACCGCCCTCGGCAGCGCCTCGAAGAGCGTGGAGAGCGGGACCAGCCGGGCGGCGCCGACGCTGTCGGCCAACTGGCTCAGGTTGCCCCGCAGCGAATTGACGACATCGACGTGGCGCCTCACAAAGCGGAAAGCGTCGTCCCGCAACAGATGAAGCTCGGTCTCCAGACCGTTCAGAACGGGGTCATCCAGGTGAGATCGAAGCGACTGGCCGTAGCGGAGAAAACGGTCGCTGACCCGCGAGAAGCGAAGCAGGATCGCCTTGAGCTCCTCACTTCCCAGACGAGCCCGGGCACCCTCCACCAAGAGATCTCCCGAGAGCATCCCAAGGCCATCCAGGACCTCGACATTGACGCGGATGCTTCCGTTGAGCAGCGCTTTGGGCACCGAGCTCTCGACAGCCCCATCGCGGTTGGCGGAGGTCGCCGGCACCAGCGAGGGCTTCCCTACGGCAGCAGAGGCCGGAGAGAAAGCCGAGGGCGCGCCGGGGACCGCTTTGCCCGAAGCTTCGGCCAGAGCGCGCAAGGTCGCTTCCGATGAAGGGGACCCTTTCTGAGCCGCTTCCGGACTCTCGACCAGCTCGGTCAGGCAGTCGCAGGTGCGCAACAGGAGATCGGCCGCCGTCTGCGCCGGAGTCTTCTTTTCCTGGAGGCTGCGGAGAAGATCTTCCGCCGCGTGAGCGAGCTGTCCTATCGCGGGGAGGCCGAGCATCCGCGCCTCTCCCTTCATCGTATGGAGCTCGCGGCCCACCGTACCCGTTGCTTGCGCCGGATCCCCCTGATCCAGCTCCAGCACCGCGTTCTGGATCTTCTGCAACCTGTCGGAGCTCACCTCCTGGAACTTCTTGAGCAGCGACTTTCGCAGCGCCTCGTTGTTCATTGCGTGGCCGCTGCGGGGTCAGTCCGCCTTGAACCGCCGGCTGAGCTGTGCCAGTCGGCCGGCCAGCTGATTGAGCTCGGAGGCGGCACCCGTCGCCTGCTTGGATGCATGCGCGGTGTGGCGGGTCACCTCCTCGATCTCCGCCATCGATCCCACCACCTGCTCCGTAGCGGTCCGCTGCTGCTGGGTCGCAAG
>JBGTHI010000689.1:0-2511 GCA_041746295.1 Myxococcaceae bacterium | reverse complement strand
CCCTTCCCGGCCCCCACCAGGAGCACGTTCTTGACTCCGGGGATGAGGATCTCGTCAGAGGGGCCCGACGGGGCGGCGCGGACCTGCGCCCCCCACTCGATCTCGTGCGCTTCCAGATTTGGGACCGACTTCAGCGCCGCCTCGACGTCGGCCTGGATCTTTCCCTTGAGGGGACAGGCCGGAGTGGTCAGCTCGATCTTGAAGCGCGCCTTGTTCCCATCGATCCGGACGTCCTTCACCATTCCGGCGCGCACCAGATCCACCTTGAGCTCCGGGTCGACTACCCCGCCCAAGGCGGCCAACAGATCACGCTCCTGTACCGCCGGCATATGCTCTCCGTTCGTGGTGGTCAGTTGCTGCGCTGCGACACATAGCGAGCTGGCGCGGAGGGTTCAACGCCGCATCAAGAAAGGGAGAAAGTTATAACGGACGTCCGTCGAACTTGGGAGAAGGGAAGACGCGAGGTGTTTTTCAGGGGTACCCAACGCCGCGCCTAACCAAGCTCCAAGACGAGCTCCACCGCCAGCGCGTAGACGCCGGCGCCGAGCAGGTTCTGGAACGAGCGGAGAAAGCTGAGCCGGGAGCTGCTCGGGCTGTAGGCGTGGACATCGAACGGCTTTCCCCCTCCGCCGGCCAGCTCCATCGCCCGCGCCGCGGCCTCCTCGAATCCTCCAATCCGGTCAACCAGCCTCTGCTCCAGCGCCCGGGCCCCCGAGAAGACCCTTCCCTCCCCCCGCGCGTGGACCTCCTCGACCGTCATCTTCCGCCCCTCTGCCACGTGCGCCAGAAACGCTTGATAGGTGTCCTCGATCGTCTCCTCCATTGCCCGCCGCTCGCTCTCGTCGAATGATTTGGAGCTGGAGTAGATCGCCGCATTTCGGCCGCGGGTGATCACCGTCCTTCGGATGCCAAGCTTCCCGAACAGCCCCGAGAGATCGAACTTGCCTCCGAAGACGCCGATCGATCCCGCTACTGCGTGGGGGGTGGCCCAGACCTCTTTGGCGCCGAGCAGCGCCATGTAGCCGCCGCTCGCAGCCACCTGATCGAAGAAGGCGACGATCGGCTTCTTCTTGGCCGCCCGCTTCACCTCCTCCAACAACAGCTCGGAACCGAGCGCCGAGCCGCCCGGGCTGTTAATGTAGAGCAGCAGCGCCTTGGACTTCCGGTCTGAGGCGGCGCGGGAGATCAGCTTGCGGAGACTCTCGGCGCCGGCCATCTTGGGTCCACCTGGAACCCCGCCCCCCTCGCCGTCGACGATCATCCCGTGCAGCGGCACCACCCCCAGCTTGGGCCGACGCCTCAGTCGGGCCCAGTTGGGCGCTCTAAGGCGGAGGCTCCGTCGGTAGCCTGAGCTGTTTTCGATCCGGGCCTCCTTGGCTTCGGTCCCCAGCAACTGGGGAAGATCGGCCTCGCTGCCCAGGCTATCGCAGAGCCCCTCGCGCAAAGCCTTGCGAGCGCTGTAGGGACCGCCGTCGACCGCGGCCTGCGCGCGGGCCAAGGGGAGCTTGCGTCCCTCGACCAGGCTGGCCACCAGCGCCGCGTACCGCTCGTCGAGGAAGCGCTCCAGGGTCTCCCGCTGAATGTCCGACAGCTCGCGATGGGTGAACAGCTCCGGCGCGGTCTTGTAGGCGCCACGCCGGATGAACTCCGCCTTCACCCCGAACAGCTCGAAGACCCCCCCAAGGGAGCTGGCCTCCGCCGCGTAGCCGCGCAGATCGAGCCGCGCCGCCGGTGAGAGGATCACCCGATCGGCCGCGGCGAGCAGCGCGTAGGCCTCGTTCCCGGCCTGCGTGGCGTAGCCCACCACCTTCTTGCCCGAGGCCTTGAAGCGGTTCAGCTGTTCGAGGATCGCCTCCCGCTTGGCGGAAGGCCCCTCGAAGCCGTCGAGGATCAGCACCACTCCCTGAACGCGGGGATCCCGGACCAGCTTCTTGAGCCATTCTTCCAGCGCATGGATCGAGCCGACCACATCGGGATCGGTCGCGCCCCGCTTACCCAGCCAGCCGCGCCGCTTCACTGGCCGGTAGGGTGGGCTGCCCTTGATCCGGAATTGGACGAAATCGACCGGCCGGTCGCAGCGCAACAGCCGGAAGGGCGCGCTGAAGGTCCAGCCGATCGCGAGGAGGAGGTTCCAGAGCACTGCCAGCAGCAATCGCATGCCTGGCTCTTAGCGGACGGCCTCTCCATCCGCTCGGGGTTTCACCCGCACCTGTCCACCGGGCTCCACCTGAACCGAGATTGGAAGGAATCGCTCGACCACCCGGGCGTGGGTAGTCAGGTGTGGGGTCACCTCAGCGGTGGTGAAGACCGTCTCTCCGCGAACCCCTTCGCCTAGGCAGCCCCCCGCCAGCAGCGCGGCCGGAACGAGAATCTGATCCGCCAGATAGCGGTCCAGAGCACCGGAAGAGGTCATGAAGGTCACCGCCTCCTCCGCCACCTCACGCCCCACCGCTTCCGGATCGCTGCCGCGCTCGCCCAGCACGGTGAAGCCGGCCACGGTGTGCTCGAACT
>JBGTHI010000688.1:0-3190 GCA_041746295.1 Myxococcaceae bacterium | reverse complement strand
GACCTTTCTCTCACTTGCGCCGGAGGCACTGGAGCGCTCCGACGCGAGCGATGCCCTGGCGGTTGCGATCTGCCACCTCAATCGACGGCCGGATCGCGCGGTGGATCGGGGCGCTCGCACGTCCATCCCGGGGCGTGAGCGCGGTGCCGGGTTGGAAGGTCGGCTCTCCATCGCCTATCAGAGGTTTTCGAAGTGATCGCCTACCTGCGAGGAACGGTTCTGGAGAAGAGCGTCGGCGGCGCCGGGGCCATGCCGATCGCCGTGATCGACGTGAACGGGGTGGGCTACAGAGTCAACCTGTCCACCCTTTCGTTCCTCAAGCTCTCGCCCGAGGGCGAGCCCGCGCGACTTCGCATCCAGACGATCATGCGCGAGGATTCATTGGAGCTGTTTGGCTTCCTGACCCGTCCCGAGGAGGAGCTGTTCCTCAAGCTGACCTCCGTCTCGCATGTCGGTCCGCGGTTGGCGCTGGCGGTGCTCTCCGGAATGGAGGTGGAAGAGCTGAACCAGGCGCTCCGCAAGGAAGAGGTGGCGCGGCTCACAAAAATACACGGGGTGGGGAAGAAGACGGCGGAGCGGCTGGTCCTTGAGCTCAAGGACAAGGTAGGGGTGGCGACGGCATCGGGCGAACCGGCTCCGCGCCCGCGGGCGGGCGTGCTTGCTGACGTGGTCTCCACGCTGGTGAACCACGGCTTCAAGGAGGCCCAATCCGAGCGGGCGGCAGCGGCGGCGCAAGAGGCACTGGGCGCCGGAGCCGCGGAGGTCCAGTTCGAGGCGTTATTTCGCGAATCGCTCAAGCGACTTCGGCCGGGCGCTTGAGGTCCAAACCCTGCTATGGCGACATGCCGGTGACCCAGATGGCGCAACCGCGAGAGATCCTGACCGAGACGGCGCAACCGGAAGAGGTGCGTCAAGAGGCTTCGCTTCGCCCCCGCCGCTTCGAGGAGTTCGTGGGGCAGCGGGCGCTGGTGGAGAAGGTGAAGATCTACGTGCGCGCGGCGCGCTCCAGGAAGGAGGCGCTCGACCACTGCCTATTCTCCGGGCCGCCGGGACTGGGGAAGACCTCACTCGCGCACATCATCGCGGCTGAGCTGGGAACCGGCCTCTATGTCACCTCCGGTCCGGCTCTGGAGCGAAAGGGCGATCTGGCGGGGCTGTTGACCAGCCTGCAGCCGCGCGACGTCCTGTTCATCGACGAGATCCACAGGCTCAATGCCGCCATCGAGGAATATCTCTATCCGGCGATGGAAGACTTCCGGCTCGATGTCACTATCGACTCCGGTCCGGCCGCGAGGGCGATGAAGATCGAGCTCGCGCCTTTCACCTTGATCGGAGCGACCACCCGTACCGGGCTCCTCACCTCGCCGCTTCGCGACCGCTTCCAGATTCAGGAACGGCTGGCGCTGTACGAGGCGGCAGAGCTCGATGCGATCCTCCGGCGTTCGGCGATCATTCTGGGCGTGGCGCTGGACGCCTCCGGTGCGCAGGAGATCGCGCGCCGCTCGCGAGGCACGCCGCGCATCGCCAACCGGCTCCTGCGCCGGGTGCGAGACTTTGCTCAGGTGGAGGGTAACGCCCGGATCGATCGACCCGTCGCCGACTGCGCGCTCCAGCGGTTGGAGGTGGATCCCGCCGGGCTCGACGCGATGGATCGGTGGATCCTGCTCACGCTGCTCGAGAAATTTGGCGGTGGGCCGGTGGGGGTGGACACGATTGCGGCGTCGGTTGGAGAGCAGCGCGAGACGGTCGAGGATGTCTACGAGCCGTTCCTGCTCCAACAGGGCTTTCTTCAACGGACGCCGCGTGGGAGGATGGCCACGCCCCGGGCTTTCGAATACTTCGGCAAGCCGCTTCCCGCACCCCCGCAAGGAACGCTTTGGTAAAGCCGCCCTGCGACACGGGTGTCGTGGTCGGGCTGATCCAGAAAGCTGCTTAACAAACACTGTGCCGGGGGAGGTTTGTTGCGAGGCCGCGAGCACGAGACTAGAGAGCAGCCTTTTCAAGCCTTTGGAGGGCTGTTAGGAAGCTTTCCGGCCAATGGCCCATGCGGATGGCATAGCCGTTGCTGGGAGCCCTGGCGCGCTCTTCTCGCGAGCCTGCAACCGAGGTCGGACACGCACATGTCTTCCAATGCCAAGGAACAGCGCAGCGTCCAGGAGCCGATCTCCTGCGTAGGGGTCGGGCTCCATTCCGGTCGAGACGTTCGTCTGACCCTGCGTCCCGCGCCGGCCGATCATGGCGTGGTGTTCGTGCGGACCGATCTGATCACGCCGGTCGCCGTCCCTGCGCTGTCGCAGTACGTGGTCGATACGAAGCTGGCCACCACCTTGGGCAAGGGAGATGTTCGAGTCGGCACCGTGGAGCATCTGTTGGCGGCGGTGGCGGGAATGGGAGTGGACAACCTCCGGGTGGAGCTGGATGGGCCCGAAGTGCCGATCATGGATGGCAGCGCAGCCCCGTTTGCCGAGCTGATCCGCAGCGCCGGCGTCTGGAGCCAGAGCGCCCCCAAACGATCGCTGGTGATCAAGAAGGCGGTCTCGGTCCGAGACGGGGACAAAGAGGCGACTCTGGTTCCGGCCGCCCGCTTCCGCATCGACTGCACCGTCGACTTCCGTCATCCGCTGATCTCCGACCAAACCTATCAGTTCGAGCTTTCCGACCGCGCGTTCTCCAAAGAGCTCTCGCGCGCCCGGACCTTCGGGTTCCTGCGCGATGTGGAGCAGCTGAAGAAGCTGGGGCTGGCCAAGGGCGGCTCGCTGGAGAACGCGGTCGTGGTGGATGAGTTCTCCATCCTCAATCCAGAGGGGCTTCGCTTCGCGGACGAGTTCGCGCGCCACAAGGCACTCGATGCGTTGGGCGATCTCTCTCTCCTCGGCCACGCGGTGGTCGGCCATCTCCGGGTCAATAAGAGCGGTCACGCGCTCAACCACCAGCTGGTGCAGAGGGTGCTGTCGGATCCGAGCTGCTACGAGCTGGTGAGCGTGGTGAAGCCGGAGACGGAGCACCACGAGCTGCGGCTGGGCGTGGGCGGCCTCGAGCCGGTCGCCGCCTAGTGGCCCGACCCTGAGTTGGTGTCGGAAAAGTTCCACCGTTGAAGGAAGGGGCCCAGGGTGACGAGGATGTCATGAGCGAGGTCAGTGAGGAGACCCGAGAAGGGCATCGGTTCCCATTTACCGGAATGAGAGCGGAA
>JBGTHI010000687.1:0-7776 GCA_041746295.1 Myxococcaceae bacterium | reverse complement strand
AACAACGCCGCGTAGCGAAGAAACCCGGGCTGCCAGCAGGAACTGCGGCGTCCAGCCTGAAAATCGCCTCGTGTCGGCCCGAGGGCCGGATCAGAACTCTCGTGAGACGACTCCAACGCCGGGTATGAATTATCCGGGCTAAGCAGGATGAAATCACCGATCCGCGTGACTGAAGGGTCTTCGGCGTGGAGGGGCTCTTGGGCCTCCACCCTCTCCATCAACCCCGGCACGGTGTCCGACTCGCGGAACAGTGCCGCCAGGTTCACCCTAAATTCGCCGATGCTCAGACGCGCCCAAACATGCCTGCGCCCATCGACTAAAAATACGCTCGATGGATTGAAGGCTTGCAGGCCATTGGTTCCCGTAAACCGAAGGGGCTGGACCGACATCGGGTGGCCGAGCGGAGGAACCTCTTCGAGCAGCTCCTCAACGCTGAAAAAGTCGCCGACCCTGATTCCTGAAAAGGTGTCGTAGGCCTTCTTCTCCCCAGGTATCAACTGGTCCATGGCCGGGCTTTGCCGCGGAGGATGCGCAAAGAAGCGGCCCGGTTCTCGCGTTGTTCTTCGCCCTCGCCGCATCTGGAAGTTCAATCTGGTTCCTCTATCCAATCGGGTTTTCGTCGCCGTCTCCGGCCACCCGAGCCAACTTTTGGGCCTGGTGAAGATCGGCGAGATCGTCGTCGATCCGCGAGAACTCGAAGGCGTTGGCCGCGGTTGGGTCCCCTTCTTGGCAGGTGATCAGATCGACGTAATGGTCCCGTCTGGTGAGCTCGGCAGACAGGAGCTCCACATAGGTCCGGGCCCCGCCGGGGTTTGGAGCAACAGACAGGAGGGCCACGTTTCTTCTGCCGTGGGTACGCGCGTCGACCGGAATCTGCTTAGCTTGCTCAGCTGCCCTCGCACTCATCTGGGGGCTAGCCCCGGCGCTGCGCGACGACCTGGTGCGCGAGTTCGTAGGCATCCAGCACCTGGTCGGTGGTGGATACGAGCCCAAGATGTTCGCGCGTATGGCGCATCCCCTCTTCCGCGACCCACTCGAGCAGCGCGCGATCGGCCGTAAGGACGTCGGTCTTAGCGGCCAGATCCTCAACGCTGCCCAGCTTGACAACCGAATAGTCCCAGAGTGTTTCTGGCAAGGCCTCGGGGGGTCCACCTTCATCGGAGACCAATGCCGGCGTGCCGGCCGCCCGCGCCTGAGGACCCACCAATCCAAATGGTTCGGTGTGTCGGGGGCCGGTAGCTGGCTGGACGTAGGTCGACGAGCTCCAAACCACGTCGGCGGATCCCACCGTGCCCGCCAGCTCGACGTGCGTTCGCGTCCTCTCCTTGAAGTCGTGGATGCCCAGTGACTCCGCCAACGCCACCCACTCGTTGATCTGTGCCTGCTGCAACTTCCTCCAGGGCAGGTTCCCCGCTTCGAGCGGTGGATGGCAGTAGACTAGGGAGCCCCAGCCCGGGCCATGCTTCGCTCGAAGCGCAGCGAAGGCCCGGATCGCTTTCTCGACGCCCTTCCAGCCGTCAACTCTCGCAACCACCACAATCCGGGGGTAGGGGAGCCCTTCGATTTCCAGATCGCGTGCCCCCTGGGGGCTATAGAGGTCGAGATCGGTCCCCGGATGCACCACCACCTTCTTACTATCTGGCTTCCAGCCCTGCTGCTCGCTGTGAAGCCAGCGCATGTAGTCGCTCACGAAAATCCCTACGTCCTGCGGACCGGCCCGTAGCTCTGCCCCCAATGCGTCGTGGATAGTTTGAACAATGGGGGGTACGAGATCGCCCGTCTCCTCCTGAAGTGCACGAATGGCTTCATGGACGTGCTGCCCACATTCGTCCATTGAGTGGAGATGCAACGTTCCGGGCAGGATCTCCTTGAGAGTCGTCCCCAGCGCGCCGGTAACCTCCGGTTGAGGGCTCAGGAGAAAGCCGGGGGCCAGTCCGGGATTCAGCTGCTCGATTTGATCGGCCGGTCTCCCAGTTGCCGCTCTGAATGCATCGAAGAACTGTGGATTGCCTTCTGTGCTCGTGAGGAGCCGGACCTCTTTCCCTCTCCCAACGAGCTGCCGGGCCAACGCCATTACGTGGTCTTGACATCCTCCCTGACCCGTCGAGAGCGAGACAAGCGCCACTGCGTTGTCATTGCGGCGACGCCGCGTGACGTGCAAACGACCTGACCCTGTTCCTACATCGATTCTGGTTGCTGTAAACATTTCGACTTAGTGTGATGAACGGCCCTGGGGGTGCGATAAAACAAGCTCACTCCGCCCGTAGGGACGGTCGATTTCGAGGCGCTCTGTTATGCCTCGCAATCTGGTGAGTCAACGCTGATTAAAATAGGACTTCAAATAGATGTACTAATGTTCGCTCCCAAGCAGCGGGGGCAAAGACGGGGGGAAGGCCCAACAGGACCGAAACGGCGATCACCCTCCCGGGCCGGCTCCGCCACCTTCCCAACGTCGGCACGATCGCGGTACTGAGCACGACAATCGAGCCGGCGAGCAGGAGCGCAATTGGCAACCCGTACCCGACGCTTCGAAGTCCCCAGGCCAGCAGGGCTACCCCTACCGCATTCACCGCGTCCCGGCCGTTCGAGGCCCACCAGGTTCGGGTCTCCGTCCCTCGGAGCTCGAGCTGGAGTCGCTGTAGAAATGCGAAGAAGAACAGCAGAGTCAGATAGGAAAGACCCGCCGCGACGCGGGTGAGGGAGACAGATGAAGGAAATAGGCTCGCTTCGGACACCGAACCTCCTAGAATGGCGCCGTTCATGCTGCACGCCGAACTTGCCCTCATTCACACATCCTCATAGAGAGGCTCTTCACTGATGAAAGAGTCCAATCGACCCGAAGTGACGCACACCCAGACCTTGGCCCTGCCCCGGGCAAAGGTGTCCCACGTGCAGATTCGTGAGTGGACTTTGGAGGTGCTGGCGGGGCCTGACAAGGGGAAGAAGGTCAAGACCCTCGACTCGCTGGTGCGCGTCGGCTCTGACCCCTCCAACGACCTGGTCTTGACCGACACCACGGTCAGCCGCCGCCACCTGGAGGTGGAGCGGACCGACAAGAGACTGGTCCTCCGCGACATGGGAAGTCGCAACGGCACCTTCCTCGATGGCCGTCAGGTAGTTCAGACCTACGTCGAGCCGGGCGACAAGATCGTCCTGGGGAAGACCCGGCTCGCGGTGAGGGAGAACACCCGCGCCACCCGCGTCGAAGTGGTCGGGGTGGAATCGTTTGGCGACCTGGTGGGCTCGTCCGAGCGGATGCGCGCCGTCTTCGCGGTCCTCCGCCGGGTAGCCAAGGAGGACGTCAACCTCCTGATCGAGGGCGAGACCGGCACCGGCAAGGAGCTGGCGGCCCGGGCGGTTCACACCTACTCGCACCGCGGCCAGGAGCCGTTCCGGGTGGTCGATTGCCACCTGATGAGCGCCGAGGATGCCGAGCTGGAGCTGTTCGGCGGCGGCGGCGACGCGGGCGTCTTCGAGGCCAACGCCGGAGGCACGGTCTTCCTGGACGAGGTCGGCGAGCTGCCTCTCTCGGTGCAGCCCAAGCTGCTTCGGGTGCTCGAGTCGCGCGAGGTGAAGCGCGGGGGCAAGGGCAAGCCGGCCGAGGTGGACGTGCGGATCATCGCGTCGACCAGCCGCAACCTTGAGGAGGACGTGGCGCAGGGCCGCTTCCGTTCGGACCTCTACTTCCGACTGGCGGTGGCCAAGGTCCGGCTCCCTCCCCTTCGGACCCGCCGGGAGGACATTCCGGTTCTGGCCGAGCAGATCGCCGAGAGCATGGGCAGCCCGATCGAGCTTTCCCAGCAGACCCTGGGGCTGTTCGAGAGCTACGAGTGGCCGGGCAACGTCCGTGAGCTCCGCAACGTGCTGGAGCGCGGTGCCCTAATGCAGGAGACCGGCAGCGCTCAGTGGCTGGAGTTCTTCGCCAACCCGACGGTCAAGGGGGGAGGCAGCGGCACCAAGTCGATCGCCGCGATGACGGCGGGGATGCCGTATCACGAAGCCAAGGATCGGGTGCTGGCCGACTTCGAGAAGCTCTACTTCGCGGAAGTGATGAAGGGCGCGAGCTTCGACATGGAGATTGCCGAGAAGAAGACCGGCCTGTCGATGCAGAGCCTCTACCGGCTGCTCAAGAAGAATGGGCTGCGGCTGAAGGATCTCAAGAACGCCGACCACATCGAGAAGTGACAGCTCCAAGGTCCGCCTCCCGAGCGAATCGCCCAGTATTTCCTACGGGCGAATGGATTTCAGCGGGTGCACCAAAACGGCTGGACCAAGAACAACCACAGCATCGGATCTCCCGCTCCGGACGCTCGGGCTCGGTACAGGCTGCAGGTGCTGGCACGAATGCTGGAAGCGGGAGCGCGCGTTCCGACTCCCGCGCCCGCCAGGCCCGGACGACGGGTCCAGGTGGAGCGGCCCCGCTTCATCGTGACGCCGGTCCGCAATGGGCTCAAGCTCTACGCGCAACGGGACCGGGATATCTGCGCGTACGCCACCGTGGCGATCGATCCGCGCAGCGGCCGCTTGGGACGGATGGAGGGGACGGGCTCGAACGGAAATCCCGAGCAGGCGGTGGCACTTCTTCGCCAATGGGATTGGGAACCCAGGCGTTCGCTTTCGGCCGTCCCCATCGACCTTGACCGGCCCATCAACTGGGCTGTTCACGAACTCCCCGCCAGAGGCGCGCTGCGCGGGTGAACCAAGGAACGGCCTTCGATCTTTCTCGTCTTCAAAGAATATTGGCGGCCCGGCGCGTCGCGGCTGCCGGCGCAACTCGCCATCCCCTCTCTCGAGAATGTGCCCTGCGGGGCTAGGTTACATTTTCAGGGGGAACGATGGCGAAACATGGCGCGGAGAGGAACCGTGGTGACACGCTACGTGAGGTATGCGCACTGCTCCGGCGCCACAGGGTACGTGGCGCCGACTCGGAGCCGGATGAGACCTCTCCTGTCCGCGCGGGCGTCAGGGCCGGCCGTCGAGCCGCCACGGGCGGGTCCGTCGGACGCACCGACGTGGACCAGAGACCGGCTGGGATGATCGATGGTTGGTTCCCAGGAAGCGCTCCGGGAGCAGACCAGGGAGGAGGGGTGCAGCTCCTGTGGTCGGCTCGACGCGAATGGGGGACTCCAATCGCCCAGCGAACCTGGGTTATCCAAGACAACACCATCCCTCCCTGGTGGGCCGGGAGTTTCTGGGGCGCCCAATTCGAGCGACCCAGGCTCTCAGAGACTTTCCAGGGTGGCGAACCGAATGTCACCTCAGATCTCTTGACAACGGAGCGACTTGCCCTCCTTAGGGAGGCTGTTTCGAGACTGGGGATTCCGGACGCGGAGCTGCAAATCGTAGGAGACGAGCTCCATCTGAGCTGGTCGCAACCTGACGTTCGAGGAAGAAGGAGCCAAGCGATCTTCGATGCCAACTATGATCTGACCCGAGTCTGCATCGATCTCCCTAGGCTGCAGACGCTTATGACCGCGCTGGCAGCCTATCCGGAGCTGAGGTCCGGGGACGAGCTCGTCCCCCGGCTGGTGGACAATGAGATTCAGCTTCAGAGCGCTTATCTCGACCTAAGGCTGCGGGTGGATGAGCAGACTTTGGAAGTGGAGGGCTACGTTCTGCCCAGTTTGGTACAGGCGTTGGAGGCAAGCGGCTTGGCTGAGCGTCTGACCATCACTCCAGCCGTACGGTTCTTCGACGATCATGATAGCTCGAGGCAGCCGATCTACAGGGGTGGCCGCTCATTTGAGGCGACCTACGGTGAACTGTTGCCGCGAGAAGGCGGCACCGATTGGCATCGGATGGAGGCCCAATTCGAGACCCTTCGAGCTCTCCTGCTGAGTCGGGGCTACTACGAGACAACCAACGGTTTCGTGTGGGTTAGCAGCCCCGCGATCGATCCCTCGCCTGCTGCGAACGCGGATGCCCGACTCGGATGGGTGGCCACAGTCAAGGAGATCGGCGACGGCCTGCTGGCCGCCAACCCGGACTCCTATGCGCATCTCCGGGTCTCCCCCACCGAGGAGGGTCTCCGATTGTTCGTTCGGCTCGGAGGTGGCAGCTACGCCCACGCCGAGGCAAAATACGACCCCGAAACCCAGCAACTCAGAGCACCGGTGCTCGTGCAAAGCTCCTCCCACCACGACAACCAGACCTCGCAGCGGATGGGAGGCTTCTTCGACCAGGTCGTGCAGCAGGCGAATGCAGCGGGCCCGAGCCCGCACCTTCCCCCCTTCGGCCCCGAGTGGGACGAGCTCCACAGCCTCCACGAGGACCTCGCGACCGGCCACACGGCGGCTCCACGCACTTGACCGCGGAGGCACGCTTCAATCCCCACAGCGGAAGGCTGATGACTCCGCAAATGGACGAGCTGCCCTACATTCCGACGATCATGTCCGAGGCGGACGGCTTCTTCCAGCACCCGGTGGACCCGGTCAACAAACCAAATCCGGGGGAGAGCGCTCTCCGTCGGGACATCAACTGGGATAGCTTCCACGTTCGAGATCTCGAAGGAGATCCAGCTGACCGATAGCGAGCGCGGGGCTACGCTGCCGCAGTAGTGTCGTTGACCGCCGCGTCGTTCAGCCGGACCGAGACCAGCTTGGAGACCCCGGGCTCCTCCATAGTCACCCCATACAGCGCATCGGCCACTTCCATGGTCTGCTTGTTGTGGGTGATCAGGATGAACTGCGACCGCGCGCTCATCTCGCGGACGATCTCGTTGTAGCGATCGACATTGGCCTCGTCGAGCGGAGCGTCCACCTCGTCTAGGAGGCAGAACGGCGTCGGCTTGATCAGGAAGATGGCGAAGATCATCGAGACCGCCGTCAGCGCCTTCTCGCCGCCGGAGAGCAGGTTCACGCTCTGCAGCTTCTTGCCCGGCGGCTGCACGATGATGTCCACCCCCGGCTCGATGCCCGGCCCCTCGTCCGTCAACCGCAGCTCGGCGCGACCGCCACCGAAGAGCCGGGGAAAGAGCTGCTGGAACTTGGCGTTGACGATCTCGAAGGTCTGGGAGAACCGCTCCCGGCTGGTCTGATCGATCTGCGCGATCGCTCCCTTGAGCCGCTGCAGCGCCCCTTCCAGATCTTCCTTCTGGGCGCTCAGGAACTCGTAGCGCTGCGCCAGCTCGGCATACTCGTCAGCGGCGGCGAGGTTGATCTCCCCCAGTTTCTCCAGGCGTCCTCGCAGCTCGCGCAGGCGGGACTCGCCGCCGTCTTCGCCCAGCTTTTCGCCTAGCTCTCCGGTTGCGGTCAGCTCTTCGCGGGTCACGATCTCGGCCAGCTCGCTCTGATGGCGCTCGCGGACCGCTTCGATCAGGTGCGAGAGCTCCATTGAGAGCTCGCGCTCCTTCAGCGACAGCTCCGAGAGCCCTCCGCCCAGGCTGTCGAGCTGGGTGCGCAGCTCGCGGAGAGCGCCCTCCTCTCCCTTGATCAGAGCGGACCCCTCCGCGTGGCCCTGCCGCCGGCTCTTCAACACCTCGGCCTGAGCTTCCAGACTCCCGATCGCCTCCGCAGCACGCGCATCTGCCTCGGCCGTCTGCGCCTCCAGCGCTTGGACGTCGATCACACCGCTTTCGAGGAGCTCTTCCAGCCGGGCCGCCCGCGCCTCCGCCTCCTCCCGTTGCGCGCGCAGCCCTTCCACCTCCTTGTGCACCGACTCTGCCCGCTGCGCATCGGCCGCGACCTTGATTCGCAGCGCCGTCACCTCTCCGCGGACCGATTCGACCCGACTCTTCAGCGCCTCCCACTCGGCGCCCGCCTCCCGGACGCGCTCAAC
>JBGTHI010000686.1:0-1895 GCA_041746295.1 Myxococcaceae bacterium | reverse complement strand
TGCGGAACAAGTTCTACGTCGACGAACTCTACGACCGGCTGGTGATCCGGCCGCTGTCATTCCTGAGCTTGCTCCTCTACCGACTGGTCGACTCCACGCTGATCGACACTCTGGGGGTGCGCGGCGTGGCCTGGGGCACTCGTCAGGCCGGCGGCATTCTCCGTTACGTCCAGAGCGGCGACGTGCAGAGCTACGCCGCGATCATGGCGCTCGCGCTGGTGAGCGGCGTGGCCTACGTCTTGGTGAAAGTCTTGCCATGAGCGTCGGGATCATCCCCCCCAGACTTTGGACGGGGGGCAAGCCCCCCCGGCACGAGAAAGCCGGCCAAGCCGGCTCCTTCCTGCCCGCTTTCGGCTTGGGATCTTTATGAATCTATTCTCGACGCATCTCTTGAGCATCGCGGTCTTCCTGCCGCTTCTCTTTGCCCTGCTGGTGGCGGTGCTGCCGGACGGCGAGAGCGGGCAGCTTCGGGTGATGGCCCTGATCGGGATGCTGCTCACCTTCGCGGTGACCATCGCCATTTTCTTTCAGTTCGACCCGGCGGGAGCGGAGTTCCAGCTGGAGTATCGCACCTCCTGGATCGAACGACTCGGCGTCACCTACCACCTGGGAGTCGACGGTCTCGCGGCCAGCTTGATGCTGCTGACCGGCTTCCTGGGGCCCTTCCTGGTGACCGCCTCCTGGACCTCGGTGAACCGGCGGGTCAAGGAGTTCCACATCGCCCTGTTGGTACTGCAGACCGCGATGCTGGGGGCGCTGGTCTCTCTGGACCTCCTGCTGTTCTACGTCTTCTGGGAGGCGATGTTGGTGCCGATGTACCTGCTGATCGGCGTCTGGGGATCGGAGGACCGGATCAAGGCAGCGGTGAAGTTCTTCCTCTACACCCTGGCGGGCTCGCTGCTAATGCTGGTGGCTATTCTGTCTATCTACTTCATTGCTGCGGGAGCGGGAGGTCCGGGGGGCAGGTCCACCGACCTGGCGACGATCTACAACGCGCTCACCGGAGCCAACCGCGAGGTGGCCGCCTGTATCGAGCTGGCGACCGGCTGCGACAGTCTTTCTCCCATTGCGCAGGCGTTGAAGACCTACGGCCCATGGATGTTCTTCGCCTTCGCCCTGGCCTTTGCGATCAAGGTGCCGATGTTCCCGGTGCACACCTGGTTGCCGGACGCCCACGTGCAGGCGCCGGTGGCCGGCTCGATGGTGCTGGCCGGCGTGATGCTGAAGATGGGAACCTTCGGCTTCTGGCGTTTCGCGATCCCCCTGTTCCCCACAGCGGTCCGAGAGTTCCGACCCTGGATCGCGGCGCTCGCGGTGATTGGAATCGTCTATGGGGCCTTAATGTGCCTGGCGCAGAGAGACATCAAGAAGCTGATCGCCTACAGCTCGGTCTCCCACTTGGGGTACTGCATGCTGGGGATGATCGCCCTTACCGTCGAGGGGGCCAGTGGCTCCGCCTACCAGATGATGAACCACGGCGTGTCGACCGGCGCGCTGTTCCTTCTCTTTGGCCTCCTCTATGAGCGGCGCCATACCCGGCTGATGGCCGACTTCGGCGGCCTGGCGAAGCAGATGCCGCTGTTCGCCACGCTCTTCCTGATCATTACCTTCTCCTCGGTGGCGGTCCCCGGCACCAACGGCTTCGTCGGTGAGTTCCTGGTGCTGCTGGGCTCCTTCAAGAGTTCTCTGCCGCTCTACTTGACTGTGCTCGCCACCACCGCGGTCATCCTGGGCGCGGCCTACATGCTTTGGATGGTGCAGCGGGTCTTCTTCGGTCCGATCTCCCACCGGGAAAATCGCTCCCTGCCGGACCTGAACGGCCGCGAGCTCGCCACCGCGCTTCCCTTTGTCCTGCTGGTGCTGGCGATGGGGCTGATGCCGCAGCCGTTCCTCGA
>JBGTHI010000685.1:0-2407 GCA_041746295.1 Myxococcaceae bacterium | reverse complement strand
GGACTTGGAGGCGACCCGCTGGGACAAGGTCGGCTTCGATCTGGCCAACACGCCCTTTTCCGCTCAGAAGGGCGCTGGGCTCTCCGATGCCGACTATGCGCGGATGACCCAGGGGCAGTATTCGATCTTCGTGCAGGGAAGAATTACAAAACCAAGTGGCCAGTCCTGCCGACCCAATGCGCCCACCGACTGCGTGGCGAGACCGGAGGTGACCTTCAGCTGGGGGCTCAAGGCGGGCACCTCATTTGACGACTGCGCCTCGACCGACGGCGAGGCTGGCTTCTCCGTGCCCAGTGGAGGGACGGTCCAGGTGAAGCCCACCATTCACGGCGACCATTGGTTCTTCAGCAACGTGACGCAAGGCGCAGAGATCACCAGCCGCTTGGCGCAATGGATCTCCGATGGGGATCTCGATCGGAACGGCGAGACAACCCTGGACGAGCTTCGTCAGATCCCCGCCGCCCAGCTCTTCACTCAGGCGCGAGGCTACGCTCTCAGCGGAGCATTGATCCCGATCACGACCGCCTACGACTTCCTTGAAGCACAGGCTCGAACGTTGGGTGACTATCAGGGCGACGGTGAATGCCCTACGCGTGCGATCCTGAATCCCTAACCCTAAGGATGAGGCGTGATCGCTACAATCGTCAGCTTTCCCTGACCGGGTCCGTAGTGCCAGAACACGCGGTATGCCCCAGGAGTCTTATTTTGGGCGTAGGCCTCATGCACCTTCTCGCCGCTCACCCCGGCTATAGAGTTGTATTCGTGCGTGTTGAGGCTTGGGTGCCTGAGGTTGGTCTGCATCAGACCGAGCGTCTTCCGCACGGCCTTGAATCGAGCAGCCAGTCCTCGATTCTTCTCCAGAGCCTTGTACTGCGTATCAGCAGACTCGGTGAAAAGGAGCTCAAAGGTCACTTGCCGTCGAGCTCATCATCAGCGAAATGTGAGAAGTCGCCGAGGGATTTGACCTTTCCTTCGGCAGATTCCCGAAGGCCATGCTGCACCATGCCCATAGCCTCCGGGTTCCGGTGCAGCCAGATCTCTCGGAAGGGGACCTCGGCGTAGGGCTCCAAGACCAGGAGCCCGTTAGCCTCCTTGTGGATCCTGAAGCTGCTTACCCCTTCTGCGAACTTGCCAAGAGCGACTCGTCCCTTGCTGTCGGGGTGAACGGTCTTAGGGCTCGTAGCCATCATGTGCCTCCCTTTCCTCTTGCTGCCATTAACAATACGGTCCTCGTGGGGAATTATCCAAGGGGAAGTTGGAAGGTTTCCCACTTTGGCCATATCCTACCAAGCCCATCGAGAGGGTCCTCGGGCCGGCCAGCCGAACCAATTCCCGCGTTGGATTTCAGCATGATAGACGACTACAGAGGTTCCAACGACCCTCGAAACCGGTCGCGATAAACGGAAGATAACTCTTCTATGAGAAGGCCGATCGCCCCGGACAGCCGGCTGCAGAAGATGCACCTGCCGCTCCTGGTCGATGCCGTGGACTACATCGTCGCGCCGGCGATCTCCGGGATCAAGCGGGCACGGGCCGACCGGGTCCCAGGTGAGCCCTCTGGCGCCCTGACGCGCCGGATCCTGCGAAACACTGCCGTTCCAATCGCGCTGGGGGTGGCGATGGTCGGAGGTTGTTTCGCGCTGGAACGCGCTGGCATCGGACAAAGCCCGGTGATGCAGCGGGCTTGGCTCAACCATCACGATCTGATTCAGTTGGGCGGCGGTGCGGTCCATGGCCTGGCCCTGGGAGCGATCGAGGCGTTCAAGCCGGAGGCGGTCGGCCTGGAGAAAACCGAGGGACCCAAGGGGCGCCGCGCGATGAAGGCGGGGCTCCGGCACGCGCGCAACAACTTCCTGGGCGATGCCGCGCAGATGGCGGTGTTCAAGAGCCTGGGAATTGGTCTGCCCGCCAGCACCTGAACTCAGCCGTCGAGCCGGGGCAGGACTATCGGGTCAGGTCGTAGGTCAGCTTGGCGACTAGGGCCGCCACCACGCACAGCAGCACCCGCCTCACCAGCTTGTCCCCGCCCGCCACCGTCCAGTGCGCGCCCAGCGTTCCCCCTACAAGCTGCGCCGCCGCCATCGGCAGCGCCAACTTCCAGGCGATCGCGCCGCGCCATGAGAAGAGCGCGACTGCGGCGAGGTTGGAGGCGAAGTTCACCACCTTAGCCTCGGCACTGGCCTGCTTGAGGTTCAACCCCAGCACCGAGCTGAAGGCGACGATCAGAAAAGTGCCTGTACCCGGGCCGAAGAATCCATCGTAGGCGGCGATCCCGAACGCGAGAAACGCCGCGAGGGCGGCGGCATAGCGCCGAGGTCCGGCCGAGCTCGGCGCGACCTTCGGCCGGAGCGCGACGACGATCGCCGCGACCACCAGAAGCACCAGGACCAACGGACGCAGCGTCTCC
>JBGTHI010000684.1:0-11154 GCA_041746295.1 Myxococcaceae bacterium | reverse complement strand
TCCGGCGTCATCGCCCCGTAGTGGGTCTCGCCGGGCGCGCGGGTGAGCTGATAGCTCTCCCGGGAGAAAGGGTCGGGTAGCCGGTCGTCGGCCTCGCGGATGATCACATTGGGCCCGAGATGGCAGAGGCCATAACAGCCGCCGCGTGCCACCTGGCAGCGATCGGTCAACCCCTCGCGCGCGACCGCCGCCTTGGCCTCTTCGAAGACGGCGTTGCCGCCGCCACGGCGGCAGTCCGAGCCTTTGCAGACCGCCACGCGGTAGCGCTTCATCGCGCCTGTAAGGCTAGCGGGGGCGGCGGCCTGCCGGAAAAAAGCGACTTCTGACTTCTGCCCTCGGCTACTCCTTCAGGAAGCGGGTGACCGAGATTCCGCTCTCAGTGACCTCGGTTCGCGCCTCGGTGCGATGCTCCGGAAGCGCCTGAGGGTGGGTAGGTGTGCCTTCACCGATCCGGGTGTGCGCTTCTCTATGAACGTGCTCCGGGGCCTTGGAGCTCTGTCGCTTGTTCCACGGATCGGAAGGATGGGAGGCCGGGGGGCCCATCAGCAGCTTGGGGATGTCATAGACGAACCCCTCGCGGGTGTACTCCGAATCCACGTGCCGGTAGGTGTCCATCCGGATCGCGTCCTTGGGGCAGGCCTCCACGCAAAGCCCGCAGACGATGCAGCGCAGCTCGTCGATCACGAAGGCCTTGGGGTACTTCTCGATCACCTGCGATTCGGAGTTCCCCTCGGTGGGGCTGTACTCCGCCGCCTCAATGTAGATGCACTGGGCCGGGCAGACGCTGGCGCACATGTAGCAGGCCACGCAGCGCGGCTTGCCGTCCTCGCGCGGCACCAGCCGGTGAAGGCCGCGGTAACCCTCGGGGTAGGCGACCCGCTCTTCCGGGTACTCCACGGTGGTGACCAGGCTGTCGCCCGCGCGATTCAGCACGTCCGGATTGGCGTCGCGCTTTCCGAACAGGTTCTTCAGGAAGTGGCGGGTGGTGATCGCCAGACCCTTGAGCAGCTCGGGAAAGTAGAGCCGCTCGCGGAGGTCCTGGGTCGGGTCTTGGGTCGCTTTATAGGCCATGGGCGGACGTCTCCAAGGGCTCCGAAGGCTCTTTCGAAGTGAGTGTCAAAACGAAGACCGCCCCCAGCTCCAACAGGCCCACCAGCGCCAGGAGCCTCAGCGAGGGGTCCCAGAGCACCAGCGCTCCGGAAACGAACAGGTTTGCCAGACCCAGCGGGAGCAGGATCTTCCAGCCCAGGGTCTGGATCTGGTCATAGCGGAAGCGGGGGAAGGTCCAGCGGATCGCCAGCTGCACGTAGCAGAGAACGATCACCTTCACCCAGAACACGGTGCCCAGCAGCGCGCCCCAGACCCAGCCGTTCTCGCGGAAGAACGAGAGGCGGGAGAGGAACTGCTCGCCGAAAGGCAGGTGGTAGCCGCCGAAGAAGATCGCCGCCAGTACCGCCGAGAGGACGACCACTTCCACGAACTCGGAGATCATGAACAGGCCGAACTTCATGCCCGAGTACTCGACGAAGTAGCCGATGATCTCCGACTCGCCCTCGGGGACGTCGAATGGCGCCCGCTTGGTCTCGGCAAAGGCTGCGGCGAAGAAGAGCAGGAAGCCCACCGGCTGGAGGAAAATACCCCAGGCCGGAAGCCCCCAGTCCACCTCGCCCGGCAGTCTCCAGAGGTAGCGGGCCTGCGCATCGGTCATCTCCGGCAGCTGCACCGTCGAGAAAGCCAGCATCATGCCGACCAGGGAGAGCCCCAGCGCCACCTCGTAGCTGATCATCTGAGACGAAGCCCGGACCCCGCCCAAAAGCGCGAACTTGTTGTTGGAGGCCCACCCGGCCAGCGAGGTTCCGTAGACCGCCAGCGAGGCGACCGCGAAGAGGTAGAGCAGCCCGAAGTCCGGGGTGGCCACCACCATCGGGACGGCGTTCCCCAGCACCTTGACGGTGGGGCCCACCGGCACAATCGCAAACAGCGCGAAGACCGGCGCGAAGGCGAGCATCGGCCCCAGATTGAACAGTACCTTGTTGGCCCGCGCGGGGACCGCGTCCTCCTTGAACAGCATCTTCAGGGCGTCGGCCGCCACGTGAGGAAGGCCGCCCAGGGAGCGGTTCTTGAGGCCCGGCAGGCCGATCCGCGCCCGGTTGGGCCCCACCCGGTCCTGCATCAGCGCGCTCCATTTGCGTTCCGCCAGGGTGAGCAGTGTGGCCAGCACCATCACGAAGACCAGCATCAGGACAAGGATGTTGGTCAGCCGGCCCGCGCCCGAGAAGCCGTACTGCTCAGCCACCGCCGCCAGCCCGTAGGCGCCCGCCATGATTGCCGCAATGGCCCCCAGGATGAAGCCTAACGCGAACAGAATGGTGAAAACTCTGGACATGGTCGTTTAGATTCCTCGCACGCGGGCAAGGCCGAACTCGCGATAGCCGGGCGGGCGGCCGTCGGCTGCGGCGGGCGGATTCTCTATCCCGACTCCAGAGCCGGGGGCTCGGGGGAAGGGCGCCTGCTTGTCCCAATCGAACTGCGCAAAGGCGGGGACGCGATCTCGCAGCTGGTGGAACAGGTGCCGCGATGAGGAGAAGTGCGCATTGTGGCCGAAGGCGCGGAACAGGTCCGAAGCCCAGTGCCAATGCGGCTGACTGTCGCCGTTGGCCGGGTAGGCGCGGCGGAAACGCTGCACCAGACCGTCCAGATTGACGAAGCTGCCCTCGTCTTCCACGTGGGTGGAAGCGGGCAGCAGCACGTGTGCGAAAGGCGCCAGACCGGTGTGGTTGAAGGCCTGCACCACCAGCTTCTTTAACTTCCCCGCCGAGGCGGTGAAGGAGGGATCGGAAAGCTCCCCGCCTACCGCGTAGACGGTCGTGACCTTCCCTCCGTCGATCTCGGAAGCCAGCTTGGAGAGAGGCTGCAGGATTAAGCCCAGCGCGGCGGCGATCAGCTCCAGCCCCTTGCGGTTGGGGTTCTTGTCGGCGGTCATTAGGTAACGATCCGCTTCGCCGTCAGGTCGGCCGGAAACGAAGACCTGGGTGATGCCGAGCGCTTCCTTGGCGAACAGCAGCGACCCGAGCAGGTCTTCGTTTGACGCCACCGGGGAGGCGATCATGGCAAGACCGCCCGATTCGACCGCCGCCTTGAGCACGCTGGCTGCCGTCTTCACCGCCTCCTCGCGCGTCACGTCCTGCACCGCTGCGTCCGGAGCCCGCGCAGCCTGAGCCTGGCCCAACCCCACCCGGGCGGAGGTTACCCGATCCCGGTTGAGATACTTGTAGGAGAGCCGGCCCTGATCGCACATCCAGCTCTTGTTCACCGCCTCGTTCTCGCGGGGCCGGTAGCGGTAGGTGTCCTGCTTGAAGAAGTCGGCGCTGACGTTGCAGCCGCGCGAGCAGCCGGTGCAGATGCTGGGCGCCGCGGAGAGGAACCAGGCGCGCGCCTTGAATCGGAAGTCGCGGTTGAGGA
The DNA here is from genome assembly GCA_041746295.1 of Myxococcaceae bacterium. Lineage (GTDB taxonomy): Bacteria > Myxococcota > Myxococcia > Myxococcales > Myxococcaceae > JBGTHI01. Next base: position 7,692 of record JBGTHI010000684.1, on the reverse strand, counting down.
GCGCTCCCACCGGACAGATGTCCACGGTGTTGCCGGAGTAGTTGGAGGTCAGCCCTCCCTCGCTGAAGGAGTCGATCCGCTCGTCCGATCCCCGTCCGAAGACACCCAGCTGCGGCTCCTTGGGCACCTCGTTCATGAACCGGACGCAGCGGGTGCAGAGGATGCAGCGCTCCTGATCCAGGACCACCGTAGGCCCCAGGATCTTGCGCTTATCCTTCAGGACCTTGGGCCCGTCCAGCCGCGAGGGCTTCCAATCGTAGCGCAGATAGTAATCTTGGAGCTTGCACTCACCCGACTGGTCGCAGATTGAGCAGTCGACCGGGTGGTTCAGCAGCAGAAACTCCAGCGTAGAGCGCTGTCCTGCCTTCACCTTGGGGCTGGTGGTCGTGATCGCTGCACCCTCGACCAGCGGCGTCTGGCAGGCCGGGACCAGCTTGGGCGAGTTGGAGGCCTCCACCAGGCACATCCGGCAGTTGGCCGCGATGGTGAGCCTAGGGTGGTAGCAGTAGAAGGGGATGTCCGAGCCCACCTTGTTGGCCGCCTCGATCATGTTGGTTCCCGGCTTCGCCACCACCTCTTTGCCGTCGATGGTGCAGGTGACAAAGCCCGGGTTCTTGGGCGGCGGCTTGGGACCGCTCTCGTTCGTGGTGCTCACTGCTCGACCTCGCCGCCGATCATATTGATCGTGTCAAACGTGGGGACCAAGTCCGCCAGCATCTTGCCCTCGATCATCCGGGGGACTCCTGCCAGAATCGGAAAGCCGGGTGCCCGGACGTGAACCTTGTACGGGTGGCCCGCGCCGCTGCTGACCAGGTACCAGCCCAGCTCGCCGTTGGCCGCCTCGGTGCAATGGTAGACCTCGCCCGCCGGCACCTGGACTCCCTCCATGATCAGCTTGAAGTGGGACATCACGCCTTCAATGGTGTTGTAGACGTCCTGCTTGGGGGGAAGGGCAATCCGCCAATCGTCGATGATCACCGGGCCGGCCGGAAGCTTGGCGATCGCCTGGCGGATGATCCGGTCGCACTGCTTCAGCTCTTCCACCCGCACCAGATAGCGGTCGAAGTTGTCGCCGTTCTGGCCCACAGGCACCTCGAAGTCGAGCTGGTCGTAGACCCAGTAGGGATGCTGTTTGCGGATGTCGTAGTTCACGCCGCAGGCCCGAAGGCAGGGGCCGGTGAAACCGTAGTCCAGCGCATCCGGGGTGGTGATCAATCCTGTCCCGCGCATCCGATCGACGAAGATCCGGTTCCGGGTGAGCAACCCCTCCACCTCCGCGCGCAGCTCCGCGACCTTGTCCAGGGTCTTCAAGACCTTATCGATCCAGCCGGGAGGCAGGTCGCGGTTGAGCCCGCCCACCCGGCCGAAGGAGGTGGTGAGCCGGGCTCCGGTCAGCTCGTTGACCCGGTCGGTGATCAGCTCCCGCGCCTCGATCGCGTACAGGAAAGCCGAGAAGCCGCCCAGCTCCAGCCCGACCGCCCCCACGCAGGTGAGGTGGTCGTTCATCCGGTGAAGCTCGCTGCCGATCACCCGGATGAACTTGGCCCGCTCGGGGATCTCCAGGCCGATCAAGGCTTCCACCGCGCTGAGGTAGCCGAAGTTGTTCATCAGCGCGGAGACGTAGTTGAGCCGGTCGGTGTAGGGCAGGCACTGCGCCCAGGTGACGTTCTCGCAGCTCTTCTGGAAGCCGCGGTGCAGGAAGCCGATCTCCGGATCGGCGCGGACGATGGTCTCGCCCTCCAGCTCGATCTTCATTCGCACCGTGCCGTGCATGGCCGGGTGGGACGGACCCATGTTGATCACCAGATTTTTACTCTGGAGATGGGCCTCGAGCTCGCCTTCGATGTCAGGAGCATTTTCCATGGATGTTCCTTCAGACCACGCTGCTGGTGCCGGGCCCGCGGTAGATATCCTTGATCGGCCGCTCTGGAAGCAGTCCCTGGCGGCCGCGAAGCGGGTAGTCTTTGCGCAGCGGGTGTCCCTTGAACTCCTCGTACATCAGGATCCGGCGCAGGTCGGGGTGGCCCCTGAAGCGAATTCCGTAGAAGTCCCAAATGAACCGCTCCCACCAGTTGGCACCCTGGTAGACGGGCGTGATGGACGGCAGCTCGGGTACCTCGCCTTGGAGTTCTGCGACCCTGACTTTTAGCCGGATCACGTCGTTCAGCGGGATCGACCGAATCAAATAGACCACCTCGAAGCGGGGGTGGGGCTCGGGAAGCATCAGCCGATCGACCGCATCCATCGAACCGAACAGCTTGAAGTCCAGTCCGGGGTCATGCTTGAGCGCGCTGACCACTTCCACCAGCGCGTTCGGGTGGACAACCCCCCACTCAGCGCCGGAGCGGTCGAAGTAACGCTCAACGAACGGTTGCGACAACTTCACGGAAAGCGTGTCCAGTGCGACTTTGCTCAATGGAAGCCTTCTTCAAGGGGAGGTGGACCGGTCCGCTTATAGTTCCGACCGGGTTGAGCTTGGGAGGGGCTCTCCGGAGAGCGATCGACCAGCTTGTGGCGCTGTCCCGCGATCTTCTCTTGCAGCAGGATCAGACCGTCCAGGACCTGCTCCGGCCGAGGGGGACAACCGGGGATGTAGACGTCCACCGGCAGGATTCGATCGATCCCCTGCAGCACTGCGTAGTTGTCGTAGAAGCCGCCCGATGACGCGCAGACTCCGAAGGAGACCACCCACTTTGGCTCGCACATCTGCTCGTAGACGCGCTTGAGGATCGGCGCCTGTTTCAGATTTATGGTGCCGACCACCATCAGGAGATCCGCTTGGCGCGGAGAGAAGCGAGGGAACTCGGCGCCGAACCGGGCGATGTCGTAGCGGGCCGCGGCTACCGACATGTACTCCATGCCGCAGCAGGCGGTGGCGAACGGATAGGTGAAGAGCGAGTACTTCCGAGCCCAACCCAGCCCTTTGGAGACCATCTTCTCCAGGAAGCCCATCGCCTCTTCGCGGCGGGTAGCGAGCACCGGTGCCACGTCCACATCAGCCATTCGTTACGTCTCCCAGGTGAGAGCGCCTTTTCTCCAGACATAGATAAGGCCCACCACCAGCGTTGCTGCAAAAACCAACATCTCCCCATAGCCGAACCAGCCGAGCGCCTGGAAGTTCACCGCCCAGGGGTAGAGGAACACCGCCTCCACGTCGAACACGATGAACAGCAGCGCCACCACGTAGAACTTCACCGCGAAGGGCTGCCGCGCGGAGCCGATCGCCTCCGATCCGCATTCGAATGGCTCCGACTTGATGAAGCTCGGCCGCTTGGGACCCAAGTAGGTAGCCAGGAGGCTGAGGATCGCCGCCAGCCCTCCCGCCAGCAGAAAGACGACCGCGATCGGAAGGTACGGGGTGAGCGGCGAGGCGGTGGTGGAGTTCATGACTCGGGCGCAAACTAGGGAGGGGGACCTATGGTGTCAAAGCATTTGCGCGGCGGGAGCGCTGGCGAAGCGCCTCGAACAGCTCGGGCGCCATCCCGGCGTCGCCCAGCTTGCGATGGGGGGTCACCGTGGCCCCATGAAAGTCACTTCCCGCGGTGGGGATCAGCGACAGCTCCTTGGCCAGCTTGAGGAAGCGATCCTTCAGCGACGGGTTCTGGTCGTTGCGGTGAACCTCGATCCCCTCGAGGCCGGCGTTCTTCATCGCCAGGATCTCCGGTCGGCCCAGGCGAGAGGCGCCCGGATGGGCCACCGTGGCGACGCCCCCCACGCTGCGGATCATCGCGATCGCGTCCGAGGCGTTCAGACGGTCCCGGTCGACGTAGCCGGGCTTTCCTTCCACGAGAAAGCGTTCGAACGCCTCCTGAAAGGTGGAGCAGATCCCGCGGTCGAGCAGCACGCGGGCCAGGTGGGGACGACCGAGCTGACCTCCGGCGGCCACCGCCTCCACCTCCTCGAAGGTGACCGGATGGCCGAGCTTCTGCATCCGCTCGACCATGCCGCGCATCCGGTCGGCCCGTTGGCCCCGCAGCTTGATCGAATAGGCCGTGAGCGTCTCGTCTTCCAGCGGCAGGAAGTGGCCCAGGATGTGGACCTCGCGCCGCTGGATGTAGGCGGAGATCTCAATCCCAGGGACCAGGGTCACCCCGTGGGCCCTGCCCGCCGCATCGGCCTCCAGGAGCCCCGCCACCGTGTCGTGGTCGGTGACGGCCAGGTGGGTCACGCCGGCGCGTGCGGCCATCTCCATCAGCTCGGAGGGGGAGTGCTGACCGTCGCTGGCGGTGGTATGAGCGTGAAGGTCGATCACTCTAAGTCTAGGTTTACCGGATCCCCAGGAACTCTCAAGATGAACGGCCTACGCATCTCCCGCAGAATCGAATACCCACTGCGGGCCGCTCAAGGAGGCTCCGGATGGCTGCTCAGGCACAGGCTATTGAAGAGGTGGATCTGATCGTGATCGGGGCGGGTCAGGGCGGCATCCCGCTGGCGGTGGATCACGCGGCGGCCAAGAGCGAGCGGGTGGTGCTGTTTGAGCGCGAGCGGCTGGGGGGCTCCTGCGTCAACTTCGGCTGTACGCCCTCCAAGGCGTTCCTCGCGGCGGCGCATTCGGCGGCCCGGGCGCGCGAAGCCAAAGAGCTTGGGATCCACGCGGAGGTGCGGGTCGACTTCGCCCAGGTGATGAAGCGGGTGCGCGAAATCCGAGACGCATGGCAGCAGGGCAGCGAGAAGCGAGTGAAGAGTTCCAGCGTTCGTCTGGTTCGCGCCGAGGGCACGTTCGTGGGTGAGCGGACGGTCGGCGGCGGAGGGGTAACGGTGCGGGCGCCTCGAGTGGTGATCAACACCGGCACCCATGCGGCGGTGCCGGACATCCCCGGCCTGCGCGGTACCCCCTACCTTGCCGACTACAACGTCTTCGAACTCGACGCCCTACCGCCTCGAACGGTGGTGATCGGGGGCGGCTACGTGGGGCTCGAGCTGGGGCAGGGGCTCCAGCGATTGGGCAGCCAGGTTACCCTGATTGAGAGGGGAGAGCGGCTGTTCGGCAGGGAGGAGCCGGACGTCAGCGAGACGCTGCGCGAGGCGCTCTTGGCAGACGGAGTGGAGATCCGGCTGAAGGCCGCGGTCGAGCGGGTGGAGCATCGGCACGGGTTGTTCCGGCTGGAGCTGAAAGGCGGCGGGAGGCTGGAAGCGGAAGCGCTGTTGGTCGCGTTGGGCCGCACGCCCAACACCGAGCGGCTGAATCTCGAGGCGACCGGGGCCACGCGCGACGACAGGGGCTACGTGCGGGTGAATGGACAGCTGGAGACCGCCTGCCCCGGCGTCTACGCGATTGGCGATGTGGCGGGCCAGCCGGCGTTTACCCACGTCTCCTGGGAGGACTCGCGGCGGCTGGAGTCGACCTTCGCCGGCAAGCCCCGGATGCGGGACGACCGGGTGCTGGGCTACGCCTCCTTTACAGAGCCGCAGGTGGGGCGCGCCGGTTTGACCGAAGAGGAGGGCCGAGCGCGGGGTCTCTCCGTCCGATCGGTGACGATGCCGATCAAGTCGACCGCGAGGGGTCGCGAGATGGCGCAAGTGCGTGGTTTCTACCGGATGGTGGTGGATACGAGCGACGACCGGATCCTCGGAGCGACGCTGGTGGCGCCGGAGGCGGCAGAGCTGGCGCATGTCTTCCTGGGTCTGATCGAGTGCGGCGCCAAGTGGCAGACGCTGGAGGCGCTGCTGGGCATCCACCCGGCCTGGGGCGAGGGGCTGCCCAGCCTGGCCCGGCTGCTCAAGTCGTAGGCACAGCGGAAGCGCCTTCAATGCGGGGTAGGGGGCCGTGGGGTCCACCAGCGGTGGTCCTGAACGCCTTCCGCGCGCAAGAGCTCCTCCGAAAACTCGGGCGTCACCTCCAATGGCTCAGGCATGCGGTAAGCGCGGCATGACTCAGCCTGCCGTCACCACCACCGGCGTGATGATCGAGGTCGCCTCCGAACCTGGGTACCGCACCCAGCTCATCCATGGGCCCTCCGGCTCGACGCTCACCACCGAGGCCCCCAAAGACAACGGCGGCAACGGGCTGTCCTTTTCACCCACCGATCTCGTGGCCGCGGCGCTCGCCTCCTGCGCGCTGACTACCATGGCGCTGGCCGCCTCACGCGAGGGTGTCCCCTGGGGCGAGGCCTCCGCGCGGATCGAGAAGATGATGAGCCCACCGCCGCGGCGGATCGCCGAGCTGCGGCTGGAGATCTCCATGCCATCTGCGTTGCCAGCCGCCCAGCGATCCCGCTTCGAGCAGATCGCCCACGAGTGCCCGGTAGCGCGGAGCCTGAGCCCCGAGCTCAAGCTGCCGATGGTGTTTCGTTATCCGGGCCAGTGAGGTGGGCCTGGAGGCGGATCAGGCCCTCTCGAACCTGGCGTGCGGCCGCGCTGAACTGATCGGACCACGGCCGCTCCTCACGCTCAGGGTCAAGATTGAATACAAAGGTTTTGATGTATTCAAGATCCATATCCCTTAGCGGAGCCACGACCCGCGGGGCCCCGAGCAGAAGTTCGAGAATCGCCCGCGTTCGGTCCAGGTCGGACGGCTCTCGCGACGTATTCCAGAGGAGCCCGGACTCGAATCTCAGCGCTGCCAGCGCGGCAGCCTGCGAATAGCTCCGGTCCCCCGCCTGCTCGAAGGCGCGGGCAAGTGCCCAGACCACCTCGGGTTGGTGCAGCACGTTCCAAACCGGATAGGGCTGCCGGGATCCCAGAAGGGAGGAGGTGATGATATGTGGGGGGGTGGGGCCTGAGACAGGAGCGGCCACCAACCTTCGAAGGAGAGCGGCCCCTAGCCCTGGGGGAAGCGACCCGGAGGCCTCCCCCAGTCGTCGAATGAGATCGGTGTGATTGATGAAGGGGATTTCTAGGATCCGCTCCCGGGCTTGCTGTGGCGGCTCCGCCTCACCACCCAGCTCCCGGCGCAAGAGCGCGTTGGCCAGCTCCGCGGCCCGTTTGTGGTCCCCCAGGCGCTGATAGGCATTCATCAGCGCCCAAGTGGTGTCGAGAGGAGGTGGTCGGGAACGCTCCAGCACTCCCATGGCTTCGGTCAACTCATTGAGCAGGCGAATCGCCGCCCGTGCCCTAATGCTTCCGGGCTCGCCCAACTCCGGGAGAGCCCGGATGAGGTCGAAGGTTCTCCACCACGCCGGGGTGTCATTGAGTCGGAGGAGACTGCCGGTACTTCTGCAGAGATCACGGGTGAAACGCTCGAACTGAAGAAGGAAGACGGAGCGGCTGCTCTCGGATTCCTCCGCTCGCGCGTATTCCCTGGCGGCGGCTAACGCCATCGGGGAGAAGTCGTCGAGGGTTGCCTCTTCAAGCGTTCCAAGCCCCACGAACGCCTGCGCCAGAAAGGACTGAACCTTCTCGTGATTCGCATCCAGCGCTGCGACCGCCGATCGCACCGCCCAGGCCAACTCGGGATCGGAGTGGGGCCCGAGCTGTCCGATCAGCACTCCTGCCAGCTCTCCGCGCCACGACCTGTCGACCTCTCCCGGGACGGGAATGCTCTCCGATAGGACCACGGCATAGGGAATCAGCCAGAGCGGAAACCTTCCTTCCTCGATGACCTGCTTGAATGTCTCGAAGAGCGCGCCTCGTCGCTCCGGTTCGGTCAGGTCGAACAGATGGAGCCCGGTCGCCAGCTGAGGTACCCCATCCCTGAACGCTTGCGTGGCGGTCGCGTCGGGCGACGCCAGCAGCTGGACCAGGGGTCGGGCC
>JBGTHI010000683.1:0-7062 GCA_041746295.1 Myxococcaceae bacterium | reverse complement strand
TTCCCGAGCCATCCCTCGCCGCCAGAAGATCCAAGACCCTTTGCCCATGTTGGGCGAGCCACACGGCCGGCAAGGGCGCCCATCCTCCACCCTGCAGCGGCACCAGCCCCAATCCCTCCTGCCAGGCACGCGCCACCGACTCGGCGTCGACGGTCCCACCCTCTCCGTTCCGGCCTCCTTCCACGCTCCCCTCGACTCGCCTCTCCACTCGGAAGAAGAGCTCGAAGCCAACCCGGGGCACCCCTTCCGCCGCGCCGCCCTCGATCCGGAGCACGGGCGAGAGCCTCGAGTCGGGGCTGACCAACCTGGCACCATCTCCCGTGAGGTCCCCGCGCCAGGCGCGCAGCCGATCGGCGAAGGGGAGCAACTCGGCGCCTGAGACGGTGGTGCGTCGGCCGGGGATCAGGTTCAGCCGCTCACGCAGAGCCTGGACGAGCCGTCCCTCTGCCGCTTCATCGCGCAGGGGTACCGCGCCTCGGAGAAAAACCATGTTTCCGCCGTCGATCCGAACATGCGGAGGGGAGCCATAGACCAAGGTCGGCAGGACCGAGAGCCCGGCATCAACCTGGGTCAGCTCCAGCGACATGCGCGGCTTCAGCTCGCGGTCCAGCTTAGGGATGCGGCTGCTGGTCACCTCTACCGGAAAGCGGCGCGCCAGCTCCGGGAGCAGCTTGGCGCTCAGCTCCGCCCACTGAGGGGCGGGATACCGCTTCACCAGCGGAAGGTTCTGCAGGCCGGGCCCGGTCAGAGAGGTCTCGCCCAGCCGGCAGAGCGCATCGCCGCAGAGCGCCACGCCGGCGCTGACCACGGCGGAGATTCGGGGATCCCGCTCCAGCACCACTGCCACCGACTCGTCGCGATCCTCCACCAGCGCGCGCGGAAAGATCACCTCGCCCGAGACCGCGACCGGCCGCCCGTCGAGCAGCACGTTGCGGGAGGGCTCCAGCAGCCGAAGCAGCGCCTCGAGCCTTTCGGCGTGAAGCGGGCCCCGGGTGGGCCTCTCCAACAAGCGGTCGATCCGCAGGTCCCAGCTCTCCAGTGACAGCTTGGCCGCCTCGGCCGGTTTGGCCACCTTGGAGAGCAGGCTTTCTTGTAGGACGACCTCGCTGTTGTCCGGCTGCGCCAGGGTCCGCTTTAGCTCAAGCCCACCCGCCTGACGCGAGAAGTGGTAGACTACGCGCGCGCCCCGCTCTTCGAATGCCGCGTTGCTCCACCCAATCGCCGCCGCCACCACGTGCTCACACGGGTCCACCCGCGCGGGGCAATCGCACTCCCAGGCCTCGTCCTTCGGATAGAGCACCACGCTCTGGGCGACCGGCCGACCGGCGGCCTTGACCCGCAGGACCACCTCGGAGCCGTCGGTCGCCCGCGATTCCAGACTGACCGCCTCCCTGCGAGAGAGGGCTACCCCGGCGGACCAGATTCCGGGAAGGGCGGCTTCGCGAACGGCTTGGAGCAACGGTGCAGAGTCGGACATGGAACGTCCGGCTCATTATCACCTATAAGGACGCGATGGCGGCGATCGAGAGCGCCACGCTCGAAGGTGTGGTCGAGCGGGTCACCTTTACCAACGAGGAGAACGGCTGGAGCGTGGTGCGGCTCGCCGTTTCGGGAAGCCCCGGCGCCGCGACGGTCGTGGGCAACCTGGCAGGGATTCAGCCCGGTGAGGCGCTGCGGCTCTCGGGTCAGTGGAGGACCGATCCGAAGTATGGGGAACAGTTCCGCGCCGAATCGTTTCACCTGGTCCAGCCGGCGACCTTGACTGGGATCGAGAAGTACCTGGGCTCGGGGATGGTCCGAGGCCTGGGTCGGGTGATGGCCGAGCGGCTGGTGGGCCACTTCGGTCTGGAGACCCTGGAGGTGATCGAGCGTCAGCCGGAGCGGTTGGCGGAGGTGGAAGGGATCGGCCCCAAACGCACCGAAAGCATCCGGAGCGCCTGGGCAGAGCAGCGCGAGATCCGGGAGGTGATGCTCTTCCTGCAGTCTCACGGGGTCTCCCCCCACTTCGCGGCGAAGATCTTCAAGGAGTATGGCCAGCGAGCGATCTCACAGGTGCGAGAGAATCCGTACCGCCTGGCGATCGACATCTTCGGGATCGGCTTTGGGACGGCGGACCGGATCGCTCGCAGCCTGGGAATCCCCGGTGACTCTCCCCGCCGGGCGGAAGCGGGCCTGCTTCACCAGCTCATGGTACGGACAGAAGACGGGCAGGTCTACCTTCCCAGAGAGCTGCTGGTGCGGGAGACAGCCGAGCTCCTGGGGGTGGGCCTCGATGGGATCGAGGGCATCGAGGCGATCCTGGGACCCCTCGCCGAAGCCGGGCGCGTGAAGCTCGAGCCGCTCGCCGACGGCGACGACGCGGTCTATCTGCCCGCTCTGCACAGCGCCGAGGTGGGATCTGCCGCGCTGTTGGGCTCGCTGCTTGGCACGCCGGCGCCACCGCTGGAGATCGACGTGGATCGGGCGTTGGAATGGTTTCAGGCGCGGTCGGGCCTGACTCTCGCCCAAGAGCAGACAGACGCGATCCGACGAGCGATTTCGAGCAAGGTCCTGGTGATCACCGGAGGTCCTGGAACCGGGAAGACCACGCTGGTCAACGGCGTGATCGAGATTCTGGAACGAAAGAGGCGGAGGATCCTGCTCGCCGCCCCAACCGGGCGCGCGGCGAAGCGGCTGACGGAGACCACCGGGCGGGAGGCGAAGACGATCCATCGCCTGCTCGAGCTCAACCCTCGCGCTGGGGGCTTCGGGAAGGATTCGTCCAACCTCCTGGAATGCGACCTGCTGATCGTCGACGAGACCTCGATGGTCGACGCGACTCTGGCCTACCATCTTCTGAAGGCGCTACCTTCAAGCTGTCAGCTCATCTTGGTAGGCGACGTGGATCAACTTCCATCGGTCGGCGCCGGTCGGGTCCTACAAGAGATCATCGGATCCGGGGTGGTCCCGGTCGTGAGGCTGCAACGGATCTTCCGCCAGGCTGAGGCGAGCGGGATCATCGCCAACGCGCATCGGATCAATCACGGCAAGCTCCCCCTGATCCCGGATCCGTCCAGCCGGCCGGGGAGCGACTTTCTGTTTCTGGAGCGAGAGAGCCCGGAGGCGATACTTGAGACCCTCATGCGGCTGGTCAAGGAGCGCATCCCGCGGCATCTGGGTGTCGATCCTATCGACGACATCCAGGTGCTGACCCCGATGCATCGTGGGCTGTTGGGCTCTTCTCAGCTGAACTTGGAGCTACAGAATCTGCTCAATCCCTCGGGAGAGCTGCTCCAGCGAGGGAGTCGCGCGTTCCGGGTGGGAGACAAGGTGATGCAGCTCCGGAACAACTACGACCTGGACGTCTTCAACGGGGATCTGGGCCGCGTCGCGGCGGTCGACCTCGAGGAGCAGCGGCTCACGGTGCGCTTCGACGGCCGCCCCGTGGCCTACGACTTCGCTGATCTCGACGAGCTGACGCTGGCCTATGCCTGCTCGATCCACAAGTCGCAGGGAAGCGAGTACCCCTGCGTGGTGCTCCCGCTCCATTCTCAGCATCAGATTCTGCTTCAACGCAATCTGCTCTATACGGCAGTGACCCGCGGACGGCGGCTGGTGGTGATCGTCGGAAGCCTCCGGGCGCTGAAGACGGCGGTGGAGCAGGCGCCTACTGGAGAACGGTACTCGCGGCTGGGGTCATTGGTTGCGGCTGAGCTCTACGAGCAGCTCCCCGGCGCATTGTCGAACGCCACGACCGGCCGCAATCCGAAAAAGTCCTGAACCAGGAGTCGAAGGTGGCACAACTGGGAGGTCGTCAGGGCCTGCAGCACCGCCTCGTCCAACTGCTCCCCCACCAGCCTCACATTCTCGGTGGTCCAGGCCACCTCTCCCCCGACCTGGTCCCCTGGAAAGCTCAGAGTTAGCAGCCGTCCGCTGTTCTCGGCGGTTGGAACACTGGTCAGGATGGCGCCCTCGCTCCGTACCTGCACCGCCAGATCCTCCGCCGTGGCCGAGACCCAAACGGCTCCGGTCCTCCGCATCCACCGGTACTCCACCTTGCTCACGTTACAACCTACCGTGCAGCCGGCCACCGTTGGCACGAAGCGAAAAAAGGGAACCAGCCGGTCGGAGGCAGCCGCGAGCGTCGCATCGACCGGCGTCACTAGGCCGGAGAAGCTTAGCGTCTTACTGCCCACCGCGAAGCGGTAGAGCCCTTGGGGAAGCGAGTGACCACCTCCGGCCTCCAACCCCACGCCGAAGGTTCGCAGGTCGAAGGTGCTGCGGCTGGAGATGGCGGTCCCACCGAGCGGCGTCCCAGCGGGCAGGAGCAACGCCGTTGTGCTGTTGGCCGGCAGGTAATAGGCCTCCTGCGTGAAGGTCACCGTGCCGGAAGCCGGGTCGGCCCCGTCGAAAGAGGCCGGATAGGAGACACTGATGTCGGTGCGGAGCGACTCGAGCCCGGCGGTGTCGGGCGGGAGCTGGCCAACCAGATCGCCTACGTGCGCCGCCCGCCCCACCAGGCGCAGCCGCAGTTGCTGATCGAGGTCCAACATCAGCCTGTCGCGTCCCTCATCGAAGTCGACGGAGCCGTTGCCATCGATGTCAGGATTGGCGTAGCGGAGCGCGATGTCGTCCAGCCCGCCCACAATCCGCGCGCCCTCTGCGCCGAGTCCCAGCCCGGACGTCAGCGCATCCAGAGCGACCACGCTCTGCAGGCGGCCCTCCACGAGGATCAGTTCACCCAGTTCAAGAACTCCCTCCGTCTTGAGAGGGAGCAGCGTGTCGAGCGTGTCGGCCCGAAATACCCCGGTGACCATCTGCGGCCCGACCTTGCTCGGGTCGAACAGCACCAACAGCCAGGGACGCCCCGGCTCCAGGGTCAGCTCGAACTGCCCAGACTCGGAGATCGGGGCGACCACCCGCAGCGGGCCGCCGTCCGCGGACGGGCTGACCGCCATCGCGTAGGTGGCCTCCGATTTCATAGTCCCGGTCACCTGAAATCCGCCGCTCGAGCCCGGAACGGGATCGTCCGGAGGGGGGTGCTGATGGCCGCAGCCGGAGCTCGCGGCGAGCAGGAGACCGGCAAGGTAACCCATTCTCAGAGTGAGCATGACGGATGGTGACCGCAGCTCGTTCGGGGGCGAAAGTTAATCGCCCGTCCCGACCCACCCCCGAGTCGACATTGCCCTACCTCATCCGACAGCCGGGTACGTCTGGACCTTGACCTGCCCCCTCATGACTCGGAGCGACTCCCTGCCGGGGAACGTTCAAGATCTGCCGGTGCCCTGGAAAAGTGGCTCAGGAATTCGGAGCTTACGTTGCCCCATGCCGGCGCCCGTAGCTACCTTCCGGTCCGACATGGCCAAGAGATCTTACGCACCGCGGATGGGACCCTTCTGGGACGGCGACGCAGTGACCGTCCGTGCCTGGGCGCCGGAGCACCGGTCGTTGGAGCTGGTGTTGTTCAAGGCGGACGGCAAGACTGTCGATCGCTCGCTGCCGATGGAGCGCGAGCCGGACGGCTTCTTCAAAGCCAGGGCCCTGCAGCCCGCCCGACCGTTCCTCTACAAGATGCGCGTCGACGGAGAGGGTCCCTATCCCGACCCCTGGTCGCGAGCGCAGCCATTTGGCGTCCATGGCCCCTCCTCGCTTCCGCCGCCCGCCTCCGCGTTCGCGTGGACCGACGCGGCTTGGCGCGGCGTTCGGCCGGACGAGCTGGTGATTTACGAGGTGCATGTTGGAACGGCGACGCCCGAGGGCACCTTCGAAGCGCTGATTCCAAAGCTGGACGCAATCCGCGCCCTGGGCGCCACCGCGCTGGAGCTGCTCCCGGTGGCGAGCTTCTCCGGAGGGCGAAACTGGGGCTACGACGGTGTGTCGCTCTTCGCCCCGTCCCAAGCCTATGGTGGCCCGGAAGGGCTCAAGCGACTGGTCGATGCCGCGCACCGCGTCTGCCTGGGCGTCCTGATTGATGCGGTCTACAATCACTTCGGCCCGGACGGCAGCTACCTCTCGATCTACTCGAAGTCCTACTACACCTCGGAGCACAAGACACCCTGGGGAGATGCGGTAAACTACGGCGGCGAGAGTTCCTCCGTGCCGCGCGAGCTCCCGCTCTCCAATGCGGAGATGTGGATCGGGGAGTACCACGCCGACGGCCTGCGCCTGGATGCGACCCACGCGATCATCGACGACTCCACTCCCCACCTCCTCCAGGAGATCCCCCGTCGCGCGCGCGCAGCCGCTCCTGAGCGTCGGGTCCTGGTGATGGCTGAAGACGAGCGCAACGACGCGGGGCTGATCAGGGACGAGGCCCAGGACGGCTTCGGTCTGGACGGGGTCTGGGCCGACGACTTCCACCACCAGATGCGCCGCGCTTTCGCGGGGGATTCCGAGGGCTACTTCCAGGACTATTCCGGCTCCGTGAAGGACATCGTCGCGACCCTGCAAGAGGGCTGGTACTACCGCGGTCAGCATTCCAAGAACCTAGGCCATGCGCGGGGGACATCCGCCGAGGACACCTTCCCGCCCCGGCTGGTCCACTGCATCCAGAACCACGATCAGGTGGGAAACCGGCCCTTCGGGAACCGGCTGGGCGACGATGTCTCGCCGGCCGCGTTCCGCGCGATGAGCGCGGTGCTGCTAATCTCCCCCTACACTCCGCTGATCTTCGCTGGACAGGAATGGAACGCCCGAACCCCGTTCCTCTACTTCACCGACCATCAGCCGGAGTTGGGCAAGCTGGTGACCGAGGGCCGCCGCAAGGAGTTCTCCGGCTTCTCCACATTCAAGGTCGAGGAGGTGCCGGATCCCCAGGAAAGCGAAACCTTCAAGCGTTCGGTCCTGGACTGGAGCGAGCGCGACCGACCGGAATCGCAAGGGGTGCTGGCGCTCTACCGCGAGCTGCTGGCCCTCCGAGCACGTCACCCCGCGCTGCGCGAGCGCTCCCGCGGCAGCTACCGCGCCGAGGAGGTCTCCGACAACGCCTTCACCCTGGAGCAGCTCGAAGGGAGCGAGAAGAAGGAGCGGGCCCTGCGCCTGCTGGTCAGCATCCGCGGGGAGCTCCAGCAGCCCCTGGATGGT